>JBGPLW010000200.1:0-5299 GCA_041486645.1 Gaiellaceae bacterium
CGGGCGCGTCACCGCGCGGGGGCTCGCGGCCGCGCGCAGGCTCGGGCTCGAGACGCTCGTCTACACCGTCAACGAGCCGGCGCGCATGCGCGAACTGGCCGCGCTCGGCGCCGGCGGCATCTTCACCGACCGGCCGGACCTGGCTCTTCGGGAATCGCGGGCAGCGGCTCGTCCGTGAGCTCGAGCAGGCGCGCACCCTCGGCCGGGAGCGTCGCCGTCACCCGCGTCCCGACGGGCAGCGTCGCCGCCTTCGCCGTCGCCACGTCCGCGATCAGATCGGCGCTCGCTCCGACGATCTTCAGCCGCGTCACCGGCCCCAGGAACGTCTGCGTGATCACCTCGCCCACGAGCGTGTTCGGGCCGCCGTCGCCGTTCCCCGGCGCGAGCTCGACCGTCTCCGGCCGCACGAGCACGAGCACACGGTCGCCCCGCTGGCGGTCGCGCGCGGCGTTCACCGTGAGCGTCACGCCCCGGTGGTCGACCGTGCCGGTGCTTCCGTCGACGACCGTCGCCTCGAGGCGGTTCATCGTGCCGATGAACTCCGCGACGAACGGCGTCGCCGGCGCGCTGTACATCTCGGCAGGGGAGCCCATCTGCTCGATGCGCCCGCTGTACATCACGGCGACGTGGTCGGAGATCGAGAGCGCCTCCTCCTGATCGTGCGTCACGTAGAGCGTCGTGATCCCGAGCTCGAGCTGGATGCGCCGGATCTCCTCGCGGAGCTGGACGCGAACCTTCGCGTCGAGCGCCGAGAGCGGCTCGTCGAGGAGCAGCACCCGCGGCTCGATCGCAAGCGCGCGCGCGAGCGCGACGCGCTGCTGCATGCCGCCGGAGAGCTGGTGCGGATAGCGGTCGACGGCGTGGCCGAGCCCGACGAGCTCGAGCAGGTCCGCGACCCGCTTGCGCCTGTCGGTCTTGTCGCCCCCGCGGATCTTCAACCCGTACTCGACGTTCTGTCGCGCCGTCATGTTCGGGAAGAGCGAGTACGCCTGGAAGACCATGCCCATGTCGCGCTTGTTCGGCGCGATATTCGTCACGTCTTTGCCGTCGACGACGATCCGCCCCTCGTCGGGGCGGTCGAAGCCGGCGACGAGACGCAGCGCCGTCGTCTTGCCGCAACCGGACGGGCCGAGCAGCGAGAGGAACTCGCCTTCGCCGAGCTCGATCTCGATGCCGTCGAGCGCCTTCACGGTGCCGAAGTCGCGGTGGAGGTTCTGCAGTTCCAGGTACGGCACTAACGACCTCCCGCGATCACGGCGCCGCCGCCGCCACGTTTGCGTCCGACGACGAGCAGCGAGAGCATCGCCGCCCAGGTGATCCCGAAGCTCATCAACGTGAGCGCGCCGGCCGGGAAGCCCTGCGACTCGTTCACGTACTGGATGAAGATCGGGAACGTGTTGAAGGCAGCGAGGTTCGCAATCGTGAACTCGCCCATGACGATTGCGAGCGTGAGGAAGGACGCCGCGAGCGCGGCCGAGCGGATGTTCGGGAGAATCACCTTGAAGAGCGTCGTCGTCCACTTCGCGCCGAGGCTCTGAGACGCCTCCGTGAGCGTGTGCACGTCGATCGAGCGGAAGCCGGCATCGAGCGAGAAGAACATGTACGGGAACGCGAGGATCACGTAGGCGCCGGCGAGGAAGCCCCACGGCTTCGCATAGAACCAGTCGGGCGTCCCCTTGAAGAAGCGAAGCAGGCCGACGACCATCACGATCGGCGGGACGACGAACGGGATCAGGGCGAGAAACGCGATCACCGGCCGCAGCCTCGGCACCTTCAGGTGCACCCAGTAGATCGTCGGCACGAAGAGCGCGAGGCTGATCACGATCGTCTCGAGCGCGAGCAGCGACGAGATCTTCAGCGACTGCCAGAAGCCGTGGTTGTGCACCACCCAGCCGTAGTTGTGGATCGTGCAGCACTTGCCCGTCTGGTTGCTCTTCAGGCTGAACAGGAACGTCGCGATCAACGGAATGAGGAAGTAGGCCGCGGCGAGCAGCAGCCAGAGGAACGCCGACGGAGCGATGAAGCGCCTCGGCTTCACTTCGCCCACCGAGCCGCGCGGCGTTGGAGCGGGATGTAGAGGAGCATCATCACCGCGAGGACGACGAACATCCCGAACGCCATCGCCTGCGCGAGGTGCGGGTTGTCGAGCACGTTGCCGCTGTAGTACGCGCCGATCAGGATCGGTACGAGGTTCACCGTGCCCGATGTGAGGCTGTACGCGGTCGCGTACGCAGCGAACGCATTCCCGAAGAGCAGGATGATCGCGCCGAGAAGCGACGGCATCAGGACGGGCAGGCCGACGTAGCGCCAGAACTGGAGCTGCGACGCGCCGAGGTTCGAGGAGGCTTCCCGCCACTCCTTGCGCAGCCCGTCGATCGCAGGCGCGATGACGAGGATCATCAGCGGCAGCTGGAAGTACATGTACGCGAGCTCCACGCCGGTCTTCGTGAAGAGGCTGAACCCGTGCTGGGTGAAGTCGAAGCCGTGGTTGCGGAACAGCACCGTGACGATGCCGAGCGGGCCGAGGGTCGCGATGAACGCAAACGCGAGCGGGATGCCGCCGAAATTCGCGGCGACGCCGGAGAACGTGGTGAGGGCGGAGCGGATCCAGCGCGGCGTGCCTTCGCGAATTGCCGCGTACGCGACCAGGAGGCCGACGACGCCCCCGATCACCGCGGTGACGAGGCTGATCTCGATGCTCGTCTTGTACGCGTCGATGTACGGGTGGTTGAAGAGCACCCGCAGGTTCTCGACCGTGTAACCCTTCGTCTTGGCCTGGAACGCGCCGATCAGCACCGAGCCGGCGGGCAGGAACAGAAAGAGGATCGTGTACGCGAAGAACGGCAGCGTCCCGAGCCACGCGAGAGAGAGGCGTCTCCGGCCGGACAGTGCGTCCGGCCGGAGTGCCTCAGGTGCTGCGTCCGTCGCGATGGCCGGTTAACCGACCTTCGACGGCCAGTCGGTCGCGATCTTCGCCTTCGCCGCCGATTGCTGGGTCAGGCTCGCGAACTTCGCCGACGCATAGATCGCGGGCGGCGGCAGCGCATCGAGCAGCGCCTTCGGGAGCTTGTTGCGCTTCGCGAGGTCGTTGAACCGCGCGGGGTGCACGAAGCCCTTCAGGAGCAGGATCTGACCCTGGTCGGAGTAGAGGAACTCCTCCCAGAGCCGCGCCGCCCAGGGATGCGGCGCCGTCGCGCTGATCGCCTGGCCGTAGTAGCCGCCGTAGACGCCGTCGGTCGGGATGTTCACCTTCCAGCGAGCGGCCGGGAACTCCGCGACGTACGCGAGGTTGTTGTAGTCCCAGTCGATCGAGATCGGCGTCTGGCCGGAAGCGACCGTCTGCGGTGTCGTGCCCACCGGGATGTAGTTGCCCGCCTTCTTCAGCTGCGAGAAGAAGTCGATGCCCGGGCCCACGTCCTTCGTCGAGCCGCCGTTGCCGATCGAAGCCGCGATGACGCCCGAGACCGCCGAGTTCGACGTGAGCGGACTGCCGTTCATTGCGACCTTGCCCTTGTACTCCGGCTTCAGCAGGTCCTTCCAGGTCTTCGGCCCGTTCGCGATCAGGTTCGCGTTATAGCCGAACGAGATCGCGCCCCAGTAGTCGCCCCACCAGTAACCGCGCGGGTCCTTCGCCGCGCGCGGGATCGTCGAGAACGTCGACACGAAGTAGCGGGTGTAGAGGCCTTCCACGGTGCCGGAAACGGCGAACGAGAGACCGACGTCGACGACGTCGGGCGCGCGCGAGTCGCCCTTGAGCGAGCGGATAGCCTCGTTCTCCTGCGCAGAGCTGCCGTTCGGGTTCTGGTTGTCGATCGGGATGCCGTACTTCTTCGAGAAGGTCGTCATGATCTCGCCGTAGTTCGCCCAGTCGGGCGGCAGCGCGATCGTGTTGAGCTTGCCTTCCTTCTTCGCCTGTTTGATCATCTCCGCCATCGAGAAGCCGCGACCCTTGAGCGGCGGCTTCGCCTCACCGAGGCGGCGCGCGCCGAGCGCCACGCCCGGGCTCGAGAGAATCGTCAGGCCGGCGGCCGCTGCGAAGCTGCGCTTCAGCATCTGCGACCGGCTCATGTCCATTTCCTGGAGCTTCCGCCAGAACTCCTGCTCTTGCGCCTCGTGATCTTCCATGCGACCCTCCCGGTCCGGGAATTGTGAACGTGTGGTGATAACAGCACGTCCGGCTCCGGGTTTCAATGGGGATGCGCAGCCCTGTCACCGCCCGTTCACCAGACCGTTAGGCTCGCTCTCGTGACCCCGTTCGAGGGCGACGGCGTCTGGCTGCGCTGCGCCCTGCATGCACATACGACAAACTCCGACGGCGAGCTGGCCCCGGACATGCTCGTGCGCCATTACGAGTGGGCCGCGTACGACGTCCTCGCGATCACCGACCACTGGGTCCGGACGGCGGAGCGCTCGACGCGGAAGCTCCTCGTCATCCCGTCGACGGAGCTCAATGCGGTCGCGAATGGTCACGATGCGCACGTGCTCGCCCTCGGGGTCGAGGCGGATCCCGAGCCGCCGGACGAGTTCGCGCCATTGCCGGACGTCGTCGCGTGGATCCTGGAAAACGGCGGCGTTCCGTATCTCGCGCACACGTACTGGAGCGGACTCCGAACCTCCGACTGGGAGGACTGCGCGGGACTCGTCGGCATCGAGGTGTGGAACACCGGCTGCGAGCTCGAGATCGGGCGCGGCGACTCGTCGGTGCACTGGGACGAGGGGCTCGAGGCCGGGCACGCGCTCCTTGCGCTCGCGACCGACGACTCGCACCACCCCGGCTACGACAGCGGCTTCGCGTGGACGATGGTGCGCGCCGCGGAGCGCTCGCAGGCGGCGGTGCTCGACGCGCTGCGCACAGGCCGCTTCTACGGCTCGACCGGCCCGGAGATCCACCATGTGGAACACGACGACAACGCCGTCGTCGTTCGCTGCTCGCCGGCGCAGAGTGTGACGCTCGTCTCGAGCCGGCATCGAGGCGCCCGCGCGAACGCGGGCCGGCTCGGGTATCCGAACGCGTCGACGATCCTCGAGCGCGACTCCGCCGGCCTGATCACGGAGTGCAGGCTCGAGAAGCCGCCGCTCGCGCCGTTCGGGCGCATCGAGGTGTGCAATCCCGAGGGGCGAAAGGCCTGGACGAACCCGCTTTGGACGAACGCGTAACAGCGCTCGAGCAGCTCGCGTCGCGCGAGTTCGATCTGCTCGTGATCGGCGGCGGTATCGTCGGCGCGGGGATCGCCGAGGCGGCGTCTGCGCACGGGCTTTCGGTCGCGCTCGTCGACAAGGGCGATTTCGCGGGGGCGAC
>JBGPLW010000201.1:0-5282 GCA_041486645.1 Gaiellaceae bacterium
AGCGTCGGCGTGTCGCCGCAGCAGCCGAGCACGACGTCCGGCCCCGCCTCGTCGTCGTTCGACGCCCAGTCCCAGATGCCGACACCGCGCGCGCAGTGGACGATCGCGTCGTCCATCGACAGGTAGTTCAGCGCGGGCTGCTTGCCGGCGACGATCACGTTCACGTAGTTCCTGCTGCGGAGGGCGTGGTCGGCGACCGAGAGCAGCGTGTTCGCGTCGGGAGGCAGGTAGACCCTGATGATCTCCGCCTTCTTGTTCACGACGTGGTCGATGAACCCGGGATCCTGATGCGAGAAGCCGTTGTGGTCCTGCCGCCAGACGTGCGAGGAGAGCAGGTAGTTCAGCGACGCGATCGGCCGGCGCCATGCGATGTCGCGCGTGACCTTCAACCACTTCGCGTGCTGGTTGAACATCGAGTCGACGATGTGGATGAACGCCTCGTAGCAGTTGAAGACTCCGTGCCTGCCCGTCAGGAGATAGCCCTCGAGCCACCCCTGGCACAGATGCTCCGACAGAACCTCCATCACGCGACCGTCCGGAGCGAGATGGTCGTCGGTCGGCAGCGTCTCCGCGTCCCACGCGCGGTTCGTGACCGCGAACACGTCGTCGAGGCGGTTCGATGCAGTCTCGTCCGGGCCGAAGAGGCGGAAGTTCTCGCCGTTCCGGGCAATCACGTCACGGACGAACCCTCCGAGCACACGCGTCGCCTCGCTCGACGTCGTTCCCGGCTCCTCGACGGGAACCGCGTAGTCGCGGAAGTCCGGGAGATCGAGGTCGCGCAGCACCACGCCGCCGTTCGCGTGCGGGTTCGCGCTCATCCGGCGCTCACCGCGGGGCGCCAGCTCGGCGAGCTCCGCAACAAGCCGCCCCTCCTCGTCGAAGAGCTCCTCGGGGCGGTAGCTGCGCAGCCACTCCTCGAGGATCTTCAAATGTGCCGGGCTCTCGCGCGCGCCGGTCACGGGCACTTGGTGCGAGCGCCACGTCCCTTCGATCTGCACGCCGTCGACCTCCTTCGGGCCGGTCCAGCCCTTCGGCGTGCGCAGCACGATCATCGGCCATTGTGGGCGGGCCGCGACGTTGTCGGTGCGCGCCGCCCGCTGCGCCTCTGCAATGGCGTCGAGCGCGTCGTCGAGCGCCGCCGCGAGTGCCTGGTGTACGGCAGCCGGCTCGTCGCCCGAGACGATGAGCGGCCGCCACCCATACCCCTCGAGCAGCGCGACGAGCTCGGCCTCGGGAATGCGTGCGAGCACGGTCGGGTTCGCGATCTTGTAGCCGTTCAGGTGCAGGATCGGCAGCACGGCGCCGTCGGTGCGCGCGTTCAGGAACTTGTTCGCGTGCCAGCTCGTCGCGAGTGGCCCCGTCTCCGCCTCGCCGTCGCCGACGACGCACGCGACGAGCAGTTCGGGGTTGTCGAACGCCGCGCCGAACGCGTGCGCGAGCGCATAGCCGAGCTCGCCGCCTTCGTGGATCGAGCCCGGGGTCTCGGGTGCGACGTGGCTCGGGATCCCGCCGGGGAAGGAGAACTGCCGGAACAGCTTGCGCAAGCCCGCCTCGTCGTCGCCGATCGTCGAGTAGATCTCGCTGTACGTCCCTTCGAGATACGCGTTCGCAACGAGGCCCGGTCCGCCGTGCCCGGGGCCTGTGACGTAGATCGCGCTCAGGTCGCGCGCGCGGATTGCGCGATTGAGGTGGGCGTAGACGAGGTTCAGTCCCGGCGTCGTGCCGAAGTGGCCGAGGAGGCGGGGCTTGACGTGCTCGGGCCGGAGCGGCTCACGCAGGAGCGGGTTGTCGAGCAGGTAGATCTGCCCGACCGACAGATAATTCGCCGCGCGCCAGTACGCGTCGATCAGACGAAGCTCGTGCTCCGGCAGCGTCACGATCGTTGCGCGGGCGTCTTCTCGAAGATGACGAGCAGGCTCAGGGTCTCGTAGGCGCTGAACTGGTGCGCGGCGCCCGCGGGCACGAAGAGCGCGTGGCCCTCGCGCAGCTCGACCTTCGTTCCTTCGACGTCGAGCACGCCGGCTCCCTCGAGGACGATGTAGATCTCGTCGTCGTCGTGCGGCTGCTGGCGGTCAGGCTCGGGCGCGACGAGGACGTAGACGCCGATCTCGAGGCCGGGGGAGGAGTGCACCACCTCGTAGCCGCCGGTCTCGCTCAGGCGCTCCTTCACGCCTTCGACGTCGAAGGCATGCGCGGCGGTGAGCATCGTGCCGGTGGGGGTCTTCCCCGGGACCGCGTTCACGGTCCTACGGTATCGCCGTTCCGCAATCCAGGTGGCAGGAGGGAGTCGTCGATCCGGAACTCGGAGCGAGTCCAGGAGTAGACGTCCTCGGCGATTCGCGGCGGCCCGGCGAGACAGGTGCTCCAGGCTGCGGCGCTCTGCCAGAGCTCCGGGTCCTGAAGCAGAGGCTCGAGGGCGTTGGCGCCGAGCGCCGACTCGAAGACGAAGACGGCTTCGGATGCGGTGAGGAAGACCTGGTGCCGGTCGAGCCCGAGCGCGTCGGGCTCGAAGGGAGGCCCGTTCGCGAGCAGCTCGCGAACGGTGTCCTGTGACTCTTCCAGGAGCGGCAGGACGACGGCGATCCGCCGCCGGCCTTCTGCTCCGAGTTGCAGCGCCGCGAGCCGTTCGGCGATCTCGGCGATGACGCCGGACTGCGCGACGCTCGCGATTGCCAGCGTGTCGCCGGTGCGCGGCTCGAGCAGGAGGCTCGGCCGGCCGTCGATCCGCTCCGAGGGGGAGCGGCCGATGCGGATCTCCGAGAGGTAGTCGTACGCGATCTCCCGGCTTGCAGGCTCCGAGCCCGACATCCCGTCGAGGCGGATCGCGCGCGGGAGGAGCTCGAGCTTGCCGCGGGCCAGCGGCTTGTGCCCGTCCCGCCAGACCACGCCGTAACTCGTCCGCATGGGGGAAGATTCGGCCACGCGGGCGGTCTGAGCATCCGGCGACGCGCGGAACCTGCCTGCGGAAAAGCCGCAGCTCCGCACGCCGCCGGATTGCATCAGGAGACCACGACGGTCAGCTTGAGGACGTTGTCCTCGCCGATCGTCTTCAAGTTGGTCATGCCGGGATAGTCCTCGCCGGCCTTCGTCGTGAAGTGGTAGACGCCGGGCCGGGTCAGCGTGACAGTGATCGCCATTCCCATGTGGCCGAGCATCGGGTGCGCGATTCGCAGCGAGGGGCCGCTCAGGAGGACGAGCTTGTGCGGCATCACGTCACTGTTCGTCACGGCGAACGAGCCGCCGCGCTTGAGCGTCATCGTCTGGCTGGCCTTGAACGTGTCGCCGTTGACGGACCATACGTGGCAGCCGCGCACTGCGTGGCGGATGACGACGGACGCGTGGCCCGGGGCCGCGGCAACCGGTGCGACGGCCGTCACGAGCACTGCGGCGATCGCGAGCGGGAGAAGAAGAGACAGGTGCTTGAGCATCGTTGACTCCTTGTGGAGGAAGGGGTAGCTCCGAGTGTCGGCGCAAGCACCGGCAGTCGCATCGGGTGTTAGCCGCCTTCCCGTTGCGGGAATTCCGCAGTTACCAGCTCTTCAGCGAGCGGTGCTCGGGGCGTGCGCGGAGGCGAATCCGCGCGTCGACGGCGATGCAGCCGTCCGGCAGGGCGAGGACAGGGTTGAGGTCGAGCTCCGCGACCTCGGGCAGGTCGACAGCGAGCAGGGACAGCCGGTGCACGAGCGACACGAGCGCCGCTGCGTCCGCGGGTGCGGCGCCGCGGAAGCCGCCCACCAGGAGGCCCGCCTTGCCGCCGTGCACGAGCTCGCTCGCGTCGAGATCGGTGATGGGTGCAATCCGGAACTGCGCCCCGCCGATCAGCTCCGCGAGCACTCCGCCGGGGCCGAAGGCGACGAGGGGGCCGAAGACCGGGTCCTGGAGCATTCCCGCGAGCAGCTCGGTGCCGCCTTTGATCATCGGCTGCACGAGCAGCGGCCCGCCGATGCGCTCGGCTGCTGCGCGAACCTCGTCGTCGGTCTCGAGATTCAGCGCGACGCCCCCAGTCTCGGTCTTGTGGACGCCGGCGGCGGCCGTCTTGAGGACGACGGGCAGACCGAGGGCGCGGGCGGCCGCGACGGCCTCGTCCGCGTCGGCAGCGATCTGCTCGGGGACGATCGGCACGCCGTAGGCCGACAGCAGGTCTCGGGTCGCCGGGGCGTCGAGCCAGACGTCGTCGGAGCCTTCGAGCGCGGCGTCGACGAGCCCGCGCGCCGCGGCGCGGTCGACGCCTTCGAGCACGGGGACATGGCCGGTCGGGCGCCGCAGCCACTCGGCCCGGCCGGCTGCGATCCCGAGCGCGCGGGCGGCCGACTCCGGAAAGGCGAAGGTGGCGACCGGCGATCCCGCCTCGGTGAGCACGTCGGGCGTGCCGTCGGCGCTCACGACGACGGCGAGCACGGGCTTCTCGGGCTTCTCGCGCTCGACCGTCTCGCGGATCGCAGCGGCGACTTCCTCCGCACCCGCGACGACAGGTGGGACGAAGAGCGCGATCACGGCATCGATCCCCGGATCGCGCAGGAGATGGGGGAGTACCTCCGCATACGTCGCTCCCGTCGCCGAGCCGAGCAGGTCGACCGGGTTCGCCACGCTCGCTTCGCTCGGCAGCGCCGCGCCGAGCGCCTGCCGCGTCTCGGCCGTCAGCTCCGGTAGCTCGAGCCCGGCTGCGTCGCACGCATCCGCGCAGAGGATGCCGAGCCCGCCGGCGTTCGTCAGCACTGCGACCCGGCGACCCTTCGGGAGCGGCTGGCTCGACAGCAGCGTCGCGACGTCGACGAGCTCTTCGAGGTTGCGCGCGCGGAGCACGCCCGCGCTGTGGAAGAGGGCTTCGACCGCGGCGTCGGATCCTGCGAGCGCAGCAGTGTGCGAGCTCGCGGCGCGCGCCCCGGCGCTCGACGTTCCCGCCTTGAGCGCGACGATCGGCTTTCGCCGCGCAACGCGGCCCGCGACACGCGCGAACTTCTGCGGGTTGCCGAAGGACTCGAGATAGAGAAGGACGACGTCGGTGTCCTCGTCCTCTTCCCACCACTCGAGCAGGTCGTTCGACGAGACGTCCGCCTTGTTTCCGATCGAGACGAAGGCCGAGAAGCCGAGCCCGCGCTCCGAGGCCTTCTCGAGGAGTGCGAGACCGAGCGCGCCGCTCTGCGAGGAGAAGGCGATGCGGCCCGGCGGCAGCGCGCGCGGCGCGAACGTCGCGTTGAGGCCGAGCGAGGGGACGGCGATCCCGAGACAGTTCGGCCCGACGAGCCGCGCTCCGTGCGCGCGGACGAGCGAGAGCAGCTTTG
>JBGPLW010000202.1:0-5281 GCA_041486645.1 Gaiellaceae bacterium
TCGAGCACGATGCGGTTGTACTCCGGCAGGAACCGCACGTCGGGCTCGATGTCGAAGTGCTGGCGGCGTCCCGCGAAGTACTCGTCGAGCTCGCGGCGCACGCGCTCGACCGGCTTCGAGGAGCGGAGCACGCGCGGGCCGAACTGGCGTGCAAGCACCTCGAGGTGGTGCTCCGGCTCGGCGTCGAAGCTGATGCGGCAGACGCCGCGGTCGGAAACGCCGACGAGCAGCGGCCCGATCGGCGTGTCGTCGATGACGTCGAAGGCAACGTCGAGCAGGTCTGCAGCAGCCGCGGCCGCGCGGAAGCGCTCGTCGAGAGAGGGGGAGATCGTCACTGTTGCTCCTTTCGCAGCCGGCGGACGCCGGCCGATGCGGCTTGCCGCGCCGCCTGCTCGGTCGAGCCGAGCGCGGCGCCGATTTCGTCGTAGCTCAGGTCGTAGCCGTAGCGCAGCACGACGGCCGCACGCTCTTTCGGCGGCAGGTCGTCGGTCAGCGGCGCGAGATCCTCGAATGCGGGGAGGCCGTCCTCGACGGCCAGCTCCGGCATCTCACCTTGCGGCTTCGCGCGCCGGGCCTCGTCGACGACGATCCGGCTCGCGATCGTGAACACCCACGCGCGGAGGTGGTCACCGTGCTCGAGTCGCGGATAGGCTCGCAGCGCGCGGAGGAACGTCTCCTGGAAGGCGTCCTCGGCGCGTTCACGGCCGAGCCGCCGGCCGAGGAACCGGAAGACTTCGTCGCGGTGGGCTTCGTAGAAGGTCTCGAAGGGCGGGATCACTGCTTGATGAAACGTACTCCGACCCGAAGATGTGAGCCGTGAACGTCGCGGTCGTCGGGCACGTGGAGTGGGTCGAGTTCGTCCGGGTCGACCACGTGCCCGCCCCGGGCGAGATCGTCCATGCCCTGGAGACCTGGGAAGAGGCCGCGGGCGGCGGCGCCGTGGCCGCCGCGCAGCTCGCGAACTTGAACGGCTCCGCCCAGCTCTTCACCTCGCTCGGCGACGACAAGCTCGGCCGCCGGGCGCGGGAGGAGCTCGCCGCACGGGGCGTCACCGTTCACGCCGCCGCCGCGGGCGAGCCGCAACGGCGCGCCTACACGTACGTCGACGAGAACGGCGAGCGGACGATCACGGTGCTCGGGCGCAAGCAGCTCCCCTCCGGGGAGGATGCATCGCTGCCGTGGGAGGAGCTCGCGCGCTGCGACGCCGTCTACTTCGTAAGCGGCGACGCTGCCGCGCTCCGGCGTGCGCGGCGTGCACCCGTGCTCGTCGCGACCGCGCGCGAGCTCGCGACCCTGCAGCGCGCGGGGGAGGAGATCGACGTGCTCGTTGGCAGCGGCGAGGACGCGTCGGAGCGCTTCGAGCCCGGCGGTCTCGAGCCGCCGCCGCGCGTCATCGTCACGACGTCGGGCGCGCTCGGAGGCTGGATCCGCCCCGGCGGGCCGTTCCGCGCGGCGCCGCTGCCGGGGCCGATCCAGGACGCGTACGGCTGCGGCGACTGCTTCGCGGCCGGGCTCACGTTCGGGCTCGGCGACGGGCTGCCGCTCGACGAAGCGGTCGCGCTCGGCGCGCGCTGCGGCGCCGCGGTGCTCTGCGGCCGCGGCGCATATGACGGTCAGCTCGTCGGCGGCGCCTCCGGGCCGCCGACGCGGTTCGACCACATCAGCTGAATCGGCGCCGTGCCGCCGCCCGCGAGCGGCACCTCCTTCAGTGCGAGGTGGATGTCGCCGTGCGTCTCCGCGATCGGGATGTCGCCGATCTCGCCGCCGGTCGGCGAGTACCAGCCGAGCATGTGCGTCGCTCCCGGTGCGCGTCCGGCGCGAATCGCGTCTTCGACATCGGGGTCTGTGCGCACCTCCTGAAGCTCGTGGTACAGCGTCGCGCACACGTTCTTCCACGGTGCATCGAACGCGACGATCCCGTTCGACCCTTCGGAGTAGACCCCGACCGAGTAGTACACCCTCGTGCCGCGCAGGTGGATCGAGCCGTGGAAGCCGGCGAGGCCGGTCTCCGACGTGACGCCGTCGCGCTCGACGAGCACCGTGCCGCGCGGCAGGAGCACACAGATCACGGCCCCGCTGTCGCTCGCCTCTGCGAGGTGCGAGACGAGCGCTTCGACGAACTGCTTGTCGACCCGGGCGGGCACCACGCCGCGATGAGCGCTGGAGCCCTTGACGGTTACCGTGACCGGCGCGCTCGGGAAGTACTGCGCGAGGATCTCGTTCAGCCCGGGGTCGCGCATCGCCCCGGCGAGAGCGCGATCGAGGTCGCGCCGCTCGGCGGCTTGCCACCGCCCGAGGTAGACGAGGCGGTAGGCGAGGTTCGCGAGCGTCCGGCCGCCGAGGTACTCGAGGTCGAGCCCCGGGGCGGGCTCGAAGCCGGGCGCGAGCACGGCGCTCTTGAACGCGGCTTCGGCCGGTGATTCGGGCCGGAGGACGAGGTTGAGCGGGCCCTCGGTGACGCGGCGAGTCTGGGTGGTCATGCTGGCTCCTACGTTCGAGGCTCAGCCGCAGACCGGTTGCCGCGTCCGCGAGCCTACTGCGGCAATACTCCGTGCGCAATGCTCGACCCGGACACGGCGTGGCGAACGCCCTCGCCCCGCCTGCTTACCTTGCGCCGGCTCGAGGTGGGGGTCGTCGCGCTCCTGCTCTCGGCCGGGCTCTTCGCATTGCTCGTGTCGCGCAGCATCGCCGTCGCCGTGATCGCCGCGAGTGGAGCAGTGGCCCTCGGAGCCGCGGGCGAGTACGTCGTGTCGCGGCGGGTGCGCGCCTGGGGCTACGCCGAGCGTGAGGACGACCTGCTCGTTCGCCGCGGCGTCCTCTTCTTCCGGATGTCCGTGATCCCGTACGGTCGGATGCAGTTCATCGACGTGACCGCCGGTCCGCTCGAGCGCGCGTTCGGTCTCGCAACGGTGCGGATGCACACTGCCGCCGCGGCGAGCGACGCACGCATTCCCGGTCTCGCCGCCGACGAGGCTTCGCGCGTTCGCGACCGGCTTGCGAAGCTCGGAGAGTCGCAGGCCGCCGGACTGTGACGGAACGCGACGGCTGGCGCCGTCTCCATCCGGTGTCTCCGGTCGTCCGCGCCGGCCGCGCGGCGATCGCGATCTTCATCGTCCTCATTCCGATCGTGCTGCGTGGCGGCGGCAACTTCAGCGACTCGTACGTCCAACTCGGGATCGTCGCGGTGCTCGCAGGGCTCGGCTTCGTTCACTGGCTCGTCACGCGCTGGCGCATCGACGGCGACGACCTGCGCATCGAGACCGGACTCATCCGCCGGCAGTCGCTCCGGTTCCCGCTCGCGCAGGTGCAGGCGATCGACATCGTGCAGCCCGGGCTCGCGCGCGTCTTCCGCGTCGCGGAGCTCCGTCTGCGGCTCGGTGGGGCGAGTGGCGGCACTGCGCGACTCGCCTACCTGCCCCAACACGAGGTCGAGCCGCTGCGAGCGCGCTTGCTCCGGCTCGCGACCGACGGCGAGGCGGCGCACCACGACCTGGCGCCGGTCGAGGAGCGCGTCCTCACCACGGTGCCGACGCCGCAACTCGTCGCGTCGATCTTCGTGAGCGACGTCGGCATCTTCGTCGAGTTCGTCTTCGCTGCGCTCGTCGTGACGGCCTTCCTCGCGCCGGCGGCAGCCGCCGGGCTTGTCGGCGGCGGCGCGGCCGAGCTCATCGCCGTCGCGACGATCGTCTGGCGGCGCTTCAACCAGGAGTACAAGCTGACGGTCGCCGCCGCGCCTGACGGGCTTCGCCTGCGCTCCGGGCTCGTCGCGCTGAACGCCGAGACGATCCGCCCCGGCCGCGTGCAGGCGGTGCGCCTGGTCGAGCCCTTCCTCTGGCGGCGGCTCGGCTGGTGCCGCCTCGAGGTCGATCTCGCGGGCCGGCAGAAGCGGAAGGGCGAGGGGGAGGCGACCCGCGGGCAGCTCCGCGCGCTCCTCCCGGTCGGCAGCCGCGCGCTCGCGTTCGAGCTCCTCGACCACCTCCTCCCGGACGCGCCGCGCCCGGAGCGCCGCCCGCCCCGCCGCGTCGCGCTGAAGAGCCCGCTGCGCTACCGCTTCCTCGCATGGGGCCGGACGGATGCCGCGGTCGTGACGATGACCGGCCGGATCCGGCGGGTCACGGTCTGGGTGCCGCTCGAGAAGGCGCAGAGCCTGCGGCTCACCGAGGGCCCGCTCCAGCGCCGGCTCGGCCTCGTCACGATCCACGTGGACACGGCCGGGCGGGCCTTGCACGCTGCCCTCCGGGACCGCGGCCGCGCCGAGGGCAACGAGGCGCTCGCCGACCTCGTCGGCCTCGCCCGGGCGGCCCGCCGCGCGCAACCGTAGATCCCCCTTCAGGGGTGGACAAGTGGGGAATCGTGGTTTATCGTGGGGCGCAGTGGAGGACACTGGATTGGCCCCGCGATGCTTCTCGGCGAATACGACCACACCATCGACGACAAGAACCGGCTTACGCTGCCGGCCCGTTTCCGGCACCGTTTCGGAGAGGGGATCGTCGTGACGCGCGGCATGGACGGCTGCCTCTTCGCGTACACCCGCGCCGATTGGGACACGCTCGTCGAGACCCGGCTCTCCGCGCTCGACCCGCTCTCGAAGGAGGGCCGCCGGATGCAGCGCTTCTTCTTCTCCGGTGCCGCGGAGGCCGAGCTCGACAAGCAGGGGCGCGTCGGCCTGCCCGGCGCCCTGCTCGAGCACGCAAAGCTCGGCCGCGACGTCGTCGTCGCCGGCGTTCACGACCACCTCGAAATCTGGGATCGCGCCGCCTGGCGTCGCGAGCTCGCCGAAGTCGAAGGGAGCGCAGAAGATGTTGCCGAACGTCTTGCAGCCAAGCGCGACTGATCACGTCCCCGTCCTTGCGACCGAGGTTCGCGAGAGCCTTGCCGTGCAGCCGGGGCAGACCGTCGTCGACGCCACCTTCGGCGCCGGCGGTCACGCCGCACTCCTCGCAGCCGACCTGCACGGCCGCGGCAAGCTGATCGCGATCGACCGCGACCCGACCGCGCGCACGTACTTCGACCGCTTCGAGAAGCGCGCAGGCGTGCAGGCGCGGCTCCTGCGTGGCGACTTCGGCGTTGTCCTCGAGCAGCTCGCAGACAACGGCGTCCGCGCGGACGCGATCCTGCTCGATCTCGGCGTCTCGTCGATGCAGCTCGACCGGCCGGAGCGCGGGTTCTCGTACTCCGTCGATGCGCCGCTCGACATGCGCATGGACCCGACGCAGGAGCTGACCGCCCGCGAGATCGTGAACGAGTGGCCGGAGCGCGAGCTCATGACCATCTTCCGCAA
>JBGPLW010000203.1:0-5252 GCA_041486645.1 Gaiellaceae bacterium
CGAAGGGCCAGTACTCGCCGACGAGCGAGCTCGGCATGGTGACGAAGTCGACGCCGATGGGCTCGCTCGACTTTCCGTTCAACCCGTTGTCGCTCGCGATCGGCGCGGAGGCGACCTTCGTCGCGCGCTGCATCGACACGGACAAGGCGGGCACGACGGAGGTGTTGCGCGCGGCTGCGCAGCATCGCGGCAGCGCATTCGTCGAGATCTTCCAGAACTGCCCGATCTTCAACGACGATGCATGGGACTTCGTGCGCGACGACAAGGAAGGCGTGAACCGGATCGTGCTGCAGAGCGGCTCGCCGATTCTCTGGGGCGCAGATCACGAGAAGGCGCTCCGCCAGCGGAGCGACGGCTCGATCGAGGTGTGCCGTGCGAGCGACGACGGCGTGCTCGTGCACGATGCGGAGCACGAGTCGGCGTCGTTGGCGTTCGCGCTCACGCGCGTCACGCAGCAGACGCATGGCGGCACGCCGGTCGGCGTCTTCCGGGACGTGCAGCGGTCCGTCTATGACGACCTGATGGCCGAGCAGATCGAGACGGCTACTGCGAAGCGGGGCAAGGGCGATCTCGAAGCGCTGCTGCACAGCGGCGAGACCTGGACGATCAGCTAGTCGTAGTTTGCGCAAGCGCAGGCATCCGCTGGCGCGGACGCCTGCACGCGAAGACCCCTGAAGGCGTCCGCTTCGCGGCCGCAGGCTTGATGTTTCACATCAAGCCTCGTCCTCCGGCTCGTCGAGCGAGAAGTGAAAGTCATTGTTCGAGCGTAACCGCTCGCTCGAGCGCGAAACCGGCGAAGCAACGCTGGGCCGGACGCCCGAGGAGAGCGTCCGGCCCAGTGCAATCCGATCCGCTAAACCGCTTCCGCCGTGGGGATGAGCGCCTGCTCGAGCGCACGCTCGAGCTGACTTCGGCGGAAGGGCTTCATCACGTGGGCAACGGGCGCGAGCGACTCCGTCTCGCCGTTCGGCCCGTCGATGCTCACGCAGAGGATCGGCAGCTGCGGGAACCGGCGCCGGTAGCCGCGGGCGAGCCGCACGCCCGGACGCGACGCAGGTTCCAGCAACAGCAGGTCGGGTTCCTGCCCTTCGACCCACTCGCGTGGGCCGATCGGGCGGTGGCCGAGTCGCTCGCACAGCAGCTCGAGCAGCGACCGCGTCGCGGAATCCGGGTCGACGATGAGGATGGTCGCCACAGCGTCAAATGTCGGCCTCTCAGGAGGGAAGCACGGATGTCCTTGGTATGAATGAGGTATGAGCGATACCCGGGTGCTCGTGATCGACGACGACGACGACATCCGCAACCTCGTGCGGACGCTGCTCGAGCGCACCGGAGCCACCGTCCGCGACGCCCCGAACGGCAAGGAGGGGCTCCGCGAGTTCCACTCCTGGCGCCCCGATCTCGTCGTCCTCGACGTGAACATGCCCGAGATGGATGGCTGGAACGTCCTCGAGCGGATCCGGGACATGTCCGAGGTGCCGGTGCTGATGCTCACCGCGCGCGGCGAGGAGCTCGAGCGCGTCCGCGGCCTCCAGAGCGGCGCCGACGACTACGTCGTGAAGCCCTTCGGCAAGCAGGAGCTCGTCGCCCGCATCCAGGCGCTCCTCCGCCGCGCCGCACGCGGCGGCGGCGAGGCGGAGGCGGAGACCTACGCCGACACGTTCCTCTCGATCGACTGGGGGCAGGCCCGCGTCACCGTCGGCGAGCGCGACGTGCAGCTGACCCCGCTCGAATTCCGGCTCCTCTCGACCTTCGTCCGCCACCCGCGCCAGGTCCTGAGCCGCGACCAGCTGCTCGAGCTCGTCTGGGGCGACGCCTTCGGCGTCGGCGGCGACCAGGTGAAGCTCTACGTCGGCTACCTCCGCCGCAAGCTCGACCCCGAAGCGCCCGATTCGGTGCCGATCGAGACCGTGCGCGGCTTCGGCTACCGCTACAAGACGCCTTAACCGGTCTCGTCGAGCAGTTCGCGTACGCGCGTCGAGAGCTCCGCCGGCGAGAACGGCTTCTTCACGTACGCGTCGGCGCCGCCCGCGTAGCCGCGCCGCACATCCGACTCCTGCGCCTTCGCCGTCAGGAGAAGCACCCGCGTACCGTCGAGCGTCTCGTCGGCGCGGATCTGCTCGAGCACCTGCAACCCGTCGAGGCCCGGCATGCCGACGTCGAGGACCGCGAGCGCAGGCCGGATCTCGCGCGCAAGCGCGAGCGCATCGTCGCCACGGCTCGCCGACACGACTTCGTGGCCGTCGCGCCGCAACCGCGTCGTCACGAGCAGGAGAATGTCGTCGTCGTCATCCGCGACGAGGATCACCTGACTGCTCACTTCAGTATCATCGCCGTTCGCGCGTACGGCAGCTCGATCCTGAAGACCGCACCGCCGCCGTCCCGCGGCGCGGCGGAGATCGTTCCGCCGTGCGCCTCGGTGATCGCCTGCGCGATGAAGAGCCCGAGCCCGGTGCCCTGTACCTGTCCTTCGATCGCGTTGTCGGCCCGGTAGAACCGGTCGAAGACACGCGACGCCTCGTCGGCGGTAAAGCCCATGCCGTTGTCGCGTACCTCGAGGATGGCCCGCTCGTTGCGACTGACCCGGATCTCGATGCGGCCGCCCTCGGGCGTGAACTTGATCGCGTTCGAGACGAGATTGTCGAGCAGCTGGAAGAGGCGTCCCTTGTCGGCGCTGACCTCGACCGCGCCGTCCCCTTCGAAGACGAGCTCGACGCCTTTCGCCTCGGCGCGGCGCTTCGCCTCCTCCACCGTCTGCTGCGCGACCTCGCACAGGTCGAGGGGCGCCGGCGTCAGGTCGAGCCGCCCGGCTTGCAGTCGCGCGACGAAGAGCAGGTCGTCGACAAGCCGGAGCAAGCGGTTCGAGCTGCGGGACACCACCTCGAGGTAGCTGCGCCGCTCCTGGTCGAGCTTCGGCTCGATGTCGTCGTCGAGCGCGAGCTCCGTGTAACCCATGATCGACGTCAGCGGCGTGCGCAGGTCGTGCGAGATCAACGCGACGAACTCGTCCTTCAGGCGATCGGCCTCGATCAACCGCGCGCGGATCCGCTCGAGCGCGCGCAGGATCCCCATGAGGCGGAGCACGACGAGCACCGCCATGATCGAGGCGGCCGTGACGACCGCCGGGACGTTGAGCGGTGCTCCTCTCACGTCCTGGATCAGCAGCACTGCGGGCGCGCTCAGGAGTGCGGCGACGAGGAGCATGATCCTCACCGGGCTGACCCGTAGCTGCCGCGTCCGCGTCCGCGGCTTCGAGAGCTTCTGCATCGAAGGACTGAGCGCTGCGGTCGCCCACAACAGATACGAGAGCATCCAGCCGGCGTCGACCCAGTCGCCCGCCGCGTAACCACCGGGGTTGAGGCCGTAGATCTCGTCGGCGACGAGCATCGTCACAACGGCCCCGACGAGCAGCAGGAACGCCGGCGTGCGCCATGCAGCCGTGACGAAGAAGCCCGCCAAGCCGGCGAGCAGCAGCACGTCCATCGACGGGTACGCGGCCGTGACGGCGCGCTCACTCGCCGAGCCCACGCCGTCGACGATCTGGTCGACGACGAACACCCACTGGAAGAGCGCGAACGCGACGGTGACGATTGCCGCCTCGACAAGCGCGGCGAAGCGGTGGTGGCCACCCGCGTGGATGATCAGATACGCGAGGCCCACCGCGAGCAGCGGATACCCGGCGAGGTAGAACCAGTCCGCGACCGAGGGCACCGTGGCGTCGGGGCTGACGTCGAAGATGATGTCTGCGACTGCGAAGCTGAGGTTGCCGAGCCCGAAGAGGAGCCACGGCATCCGCGCCTCGGGCCGGTGGAGGACGACGCCCAGGCCGATCGCGAGCGACGAGGCGATCCCGATCGTGTCGTACAGAACCGACTGGGGCGCACCGCCCGGGATCAGGAAATAGACGCCGGACAGCACGACGCCGACGGCGAGGAAGAACGCGCCGACGTGGTGCTCACGGAGGGCCCTGCGGAGGTCCACGGTCGTCCATTCACTCTAGGCAACATCAGCCCTGCCTCGGAATCGCGACCTTTCGCCGGGGCTCGGGCACAAAGCAGGCGAGAATCGCGGCCGCGACGGCCGCTCCTGCGCCCACGGCGAAGGTGATCACGAAGCCCTTCTCGGCCGGGACCGATGTGCCGGCGATCGTGTAGGCCGTGAGGAGCGCCGCACCGGCCTGGGCGCCGACCACGCCGCCGACCGAGCGCATCACGGTGTTCACGCCGGTCGCGACGCCGGTCTCCTCCAGCCGGACGTTCTCGGCGATGAGCGTGGCCATCGACGCGAACGCGAAGCCGACGCCGATCCCGAGCAGGCCCTGGTTCACCCAGATCTGCCACGCGTGCGTGTGGAACGCGGCGATCAGGCCGGCCGCGGCGGCGACGAGAAGCATCCCGGCCGCGAGCGGCCACTTGAAGCCGATCCGCGAGCCGAGCCGTCCGGCGATCGGGCCGGCGAACAGGAGCATGAACGAGCCGGGCAACAGGTAGACACCGGCGCGGGTTGCGCTCGCGCCGAAGCCGTAGTGGACGAGCTGCGCGGTCGCATGCGGCAAGCCCCGCGGCATCTCGACGAAGTTGGGGATCAAGACGAACGTCCCGAACATCGCGAAGCCCGCGATGAGCGCGGTCGCATTCGTGAAGAGGATCGGCCGGTGGGCCAGCATGCGCAGGTCGACGAGCGGATCGCGCACGCGCCGCTCGACCCAGCCCCAGATGAGGAAGAGAACGGCCGCTGCAGCGAGCACGCCGAGGGTGCGACCCGACGACCAGTGCCAGCGCTCACCCTCGCTCAGCGCGACGAGCAGTGCGATGAGCGCGAGCGACAGCAGGATCGCGCCCGGGACGTCGACGCGCGACGGCGTCTTGATCGGCGACTCCGGAACGAAACGGTGCACGAGCGCGAGCGAGGCGGCGGTGACGATCGCGCCGAGGGTGAAGAGCCACCGCCAGCTCAGGTTGTCGACGATCAGTCCGGCGAAGACGATGCCGAAGCCGCCGCCGACGCCGAAAACGGCCGACACGAGGCCGATGCCGACGCCGACCCGCTCGGGCGGAAACTCGTCGCGGATGATCGCGAACGAGAGCGGGAACACGCCTCCGCCGGCGCCGGCGAGCGCGCGAAACGCGATCAGCGACCAGATGTTCCAGGCCACGGCGCACCCGATGCAGCCGACGAGGAAGATCAGCAGCGAGATGGCGAGCAGCCGCTCCTTGCCGTACTGGTCGCCGAGCCGCCCGACGATCGGCGTC
>JBGPLW010000204.1:0-5246 GCA_041486645.1 Gaiellaceae bacterium
AATGTTCGCGCTGACGCTCGTCGTGCAGGCGGTGCGCGTGCTCGCGATCTGGGCTGCGGGCAAGGCCGTCGGCGTCGATCTCTCGCCGCGGCCGTACTACGTGATGGGGCCGCTGCTCTTCCTCGTGATGCTCGTGCCGTTCACCGTGAACGGGCTCGCCGTGCGCGAGTCGTTCTTCGTCTCGTTCCTCGGCTCGCTCGGCGTCGGTGCGGATCGCGCGTTCGCGACGGGCTTCCTCTTCTTCGTCGTCACGATCGCGCTCGCGCTGCCCGGCGTCGGGATCCTTCTGCGCGAAGGGCTGCGGCGGCGATGAATGACGTCTCGGTGGTCGTCGTCTCCTACAACGCGATGCCGTGGCTCGAGCAGTGCCTCGAGAGCGTCCGCGGCGTCGAGACGGTCGTCGTCGACCACGGCTCGACCGACGGCACGCTCGAGCTCGTCCGCGAGCGCTTCCCGCAGGCCGGGCTCGTCGAGGAGGAGAACCGGGGTCTCGCCTTCGGCTGGAACACCGGCATCGAGCGGACGGCCGGCCGCTACGTCCTCCTGCTGAACTCCGACGCCTGGCTCGACGAGGGCTCACTCGAGGCGCTCGTCGCCTTCGCGGACACCCGGCCGGACGCAGCCGTCGTCGGGCCGCGGCTCCGCTTCCCGGACGGCCGCCTCCAGCGCTCCGTGCGCGGCTTTCCGACGCTCTGGCGGCTCGCGACGGAGTTTCTCTTCCTGCGCAAGCTCGCGCCCGGCACGCGGGCGCTCAACGCGTTCTACGGGGCCGGCTTCGACCACGCCGAGGTGCGCGAGGCCGAAGTCCTGATGGGAGCCGTGTGGCTCGTGCGGCGCGCGGCGATCGAGCAGGTCGGGCCGGCCGACGACGCGTTCTTCCTCTTCAGCGAGGAGACCGACTGGGCGTACCGGTTCAGGGAGGCGGGGTGGAAGGTGCTGTTCTTCCCCGGTGCAGGCGCGACCCACGTCTACGCGGCCTCGCACAAGGGGCTGATGTTCGTCGAGAACCTCCGTGGCCAGCTCCGCTTCCTCCGCAAGCATCGCGGCACGGCGTACGCGGAGCGGGCGCGGAAGCTCCTCGTCGTCGCGTTGCGGCTGCGGGGCGTGCTCTACCGCGGCGAGCGCGGCCGCATGTACCGGGAGGGCGCCGCGTGGCTCGCGTCCGGCCGCGTCGGCGACCTGCTGTCATGACGCTCTTGCTCGGCTTGCCGCTGCTCGGCATCGCGCGGCTGCTGCCGGAGCACGGCTTCGGCCTGTGGCTGCGGCTCGCGGCCGCGACGCTCGTGCTGCTCGCACCCGGGCGGCTCGTCGCGCGCGCACTCGGGCTCCGCAGCTGGTCGGCCGCGTTCACGTGGTCGGTCGCGCTCGTCGCGGGCGCGCTCGCACTGACGTTCGCGGTGCACGCGTCGCTCACGCTGACGCTCGTGCTCGTTCTCGTCGCGGGCGCGGTCGCCGCCGTTGCAACCAGGTTGCAACCTGGTTGCAGTCGTTCCACCGCTCTCCACAAACCGACGACTGCAACCAGCGTGAACGCTGGTTGCGCGCTCGTGGGCATCGGCCTCGGGATCGCGCTCTGGAGCATCGAGGGCATCGTGAAGGGCGACGCGCTCTTCCACCTCGGCCGCGTGCGCAAGCTCGACGACTTCGGCTCGCTCTCGCTGCGCGCGGTCGACGAGTTCAAGGACGGCGGCCTGCACCCGGGCTACGCGTTCCCGCTCTGGCACGGCTGGCTCGCGCTCATCGCGCGGCTCAGCGGCGTCGACCCGACCTCGGTGGTGCTGCACGAGTCGAGCCTGCTCGTGCCGCTCGCATTGCTGCTCGCCTTCGAGATGGGGCGTCAGGTGTTCCGGTCGTCGTGGCTCGCGTTCGCCGTGCTGCTCGCGCAGGTGGGGATGATCGCGCTCGCCGCGGGCGGCGGCGGTGCGTACACGTCGCTCGAGCTGCCGGGCACGACCGCGCGTCAGCTCCTCGTCCCTGCGGCGACGGCGCTCTTCTTTGGCTTCGTCCGCGAGCCGTCCTGGCGCATCGGCGTCACGCTCGCGGCGGCCGGGATGGGGCTCGCGTTCGTGCACCCGACCTACGCGCTCTTCCTCGCGCTGCCGTTCGCCGGCTTCGCGCTCGTGCGCGTGCTTGCGACTCGCGTCGACCTGCGTGCGAGCGCTGGTGCGCTCGCGGCATTCGGGCTGCCGGTCGTCGCCGTGTTCGCCTGGCTCGCGCCGATTGTCGCCGACACGCGCTCCCACAACCCGGATGCGGCCGAGCGTGCGCGCGCCGTCAAGAGCTACGCGACCGATCTCGTCGTGAGCTCTCCGACGAGCTACCACCTCGCGCCGGGGCTGCCCGGGCGCACCGGCGCGATCGCCGTCGCGGCGCTCGTTCTCGTCCCGCTCGCTGCGCTCGCGGCGCGGCGCCGCTGGAGCAGCTTCGTCCTCGGTGGCACGGTGCTCGTGCTCGCGCTCGAGCTTTGGGCGGTCGTATTCCCGCGCTTCTCCGATCTCGTGTCGCTCTCGCAGTCGCGCCGCGCCGCCGGGTTCGTCCCGTTTGCGTTCGCGTTCGCGGGAGGTGCCGCCGTGCTCGCCCGCGCGCTGCGCGTGTTCGTGCTGCCCGTTGCGCTCGCCGCGGGGATCGTGCTCGAGCTCGAGTATCCGGGCGACTTCTCGAAGCGGCTGCACGAGGGCGGGCCGCCGCTTGCGACGTGGATCGCGCTCTTCGGCGGGCTCGCCGGCATCGTCGCTGCGCTCGTACTCGCACGCGTGCACGGGCGGTTCGAACGCGACGGCCGGGTCGCCGGCGTGGCGGCGCTCCTGTTCTTCCTGCCCGTTGCCGTGTACGGCTTCGCCCACTGGGACCGCGGCCCGCAGAGCGACGGCTCCGCCCTGACCCCCGGGCTCGTCGACTTCCTGCGCGCGCAGGTGCCGGAGCGCTCGGTCGTCTTCGCCGACCTCGAGACGAGCTACCGCATCTCGGCGTACGTGCCGGTGTACGTCGCGGCCGCGCCGCCGACGCATGTCGCCGACACGAAGCAGAACGACCCGCAGGCGCGCCGCGCCGACCTGCTCCGCTTCCTCGACACCGGGAGCCTCGCAATCCCGGCCAAGTACGGGGCGGGGTGGATCGTGCTGCGGCCGAACCAGCGCATCCAGCAAGGTGCGAGCCTCGTCTACCGTGACGACCGCTTCCGCGTCTACCGCCCATGAAGCTCCTCCTCGTCACTCTCTACTTTCCGCCCGCGGGCGGCGGCGGCGTGCAGCGGCCGCTGAAGTTCGCGAGCCATCTGCCGGCCCTCGGCATCGAGACGCACGTGCTCGCGCCCGACGATCCGAAATGGATGTACGAGGACGCCGACCTGCCGCTCCCGACGCAGGCCTGGGTGCATCGCGCGCGCTACGTCGGCCCGCGCGGACGCCGAATCGCGGACGAGCAGCACGGCCGCACGGGCATGGAGCTCGCGCTGCTTCGCGCGTCGGCGATCGGGCGCCGCTTGCTGCTGCCCGACGAGAACGTGACCTGGAACGCGACCGCGATCCCGAAGGCGATCTCGATCGCGCGGCAGGAGGGCATCGACGTCGTCCTGACGACCTCGCCGCCGGGCTCGGTGCACCTGATCGGGGCGGCCGTGAAGCGCGCAACCGGGGCGAAGTGGGTCGCCGACCTGCGCGACTCGCTTGCGCTGCACGCGCACCGCTCGAGCGAAGGCGTCGGCGCGCGCGCGAAGCAGAAGGCCCGTGCCGGCATCGCGCATCTCGTCGCGCGGCAGGCCGACGCGATCGTCACCGCCGCCGAGGCGATCACCGCGGAGACGATGGGGCTCTCGCCGCGCGGCCGTGTCGTCACGATCCCGAACGGCTGCGACTTCGACGATTTCGCCGGCCTCACGTACACGCGCGGCGATCGCTTCCGGCTCACGCATGCGGGCTCGTTCTTCGGCAAGCGCGACCCGAAGCCGTTCCTCCAGGCGCTCGCCGCGTCCGGACTCGACGACGTCACGGTTCGCTTCCTCGGCGACTTCCGGCCCGGCGACCGCGAGTTCATGGAGCGTCTCGGCCTCGCCGACCGCGTCGAGCTGATCGAGCACGTGCCGCGTCGCGAGTCGCTGCGCCTCCAGCGCGACTCGGATGCGCTCCTGCTTCTGATCCCGGAGGCGGGTGGCCGCGGGCGCGGCATCCTCTCGGGCAAGGTCTTCGAATATCTCGCGGCCGAGCGGCCCGTGCTCGCCGTCGTCCCGCCCGACGGCGCGGCCGCGCAGCTCGTGCGCGACACCGGCGCGGGCGTCGTCGCTGCGCCCGAGGACGTCGAAGGCATCCGCGCGGCGCTCGTCGACCTGCATACGCAATGGCGCGCGGGGCGGCTGGACGGCACGCCGCTCTCGCAGGAGTGGCGCGACAAGCTGTCGCGGGCGACACGGGTCGAGGAGCTGGCGGAACTGCTGAAGGGACTCGCGTGAGCGCGGTCTCGGTTCCGGTCGCGCGCTCGATTGCGAGCTCGCGCCTCACCGGCGGCCTGCTGCTCGCGACGCTCTTCTGCGTCACGTTCGAGAAGGTGCACTGGAACCTCGGCGGCGACCTCGGCATCGCCGACGTGCTCACGGTGCTGTTCCTGCTTGCGTTCGCGCTGACGAGCCGCGGGCCGGTGCCCCGCACGACCGCGATCGTGCTCGCGTTCTTCGCGGCGTTCCTGCTCGTCTACCTCCTCGGCTTCTTCAACATCGAGACGAAGCAGAGCCTCGACCAGTTCACGAAGGGAATGGTGAAGTTCGTCCTCCACTTCCTGTTCCTCGCGGCGTCGGTGTCGTACCTCGTGCAGCGCGGGCGCCGCTTCTACTGGCGCTCGCTCGGCTGGTTCACCGCCGGGCTCGCCGCGAACTGCGTGTACGGAGTGCTGCAGCTCCTGTCGGCGAAGGCAGGCCACAACCTCGACAGCACGGTGCTCTCACCGCTCACGGGCGGCGCGAGCTCGATCAACGTCTACGGCTCGGTCGGAGGCTCGAGCGTCTACCGGCCGAATGCGCTGACCGGCGACCCGAACCACCTCGGGATCATGTTGATCGTGCCGCTGCTCGTGCTGCTGCCGGTCTATCTCCGGCTCGAGCGCGGGCACCGCTCGAAGAAGTGGCTCGCGGTCGGGCTCGGCTTCATGCTCGTCGTCCTGCTCTCGACGCTTTCGCGCAGCGGCCTGCTCGGCCTCGGCGTCGGGCTGCTCGTGCTCGCGCTGCCGTACCGGCGATTCCTCCGGTCGCGCGCGCTGCT
>JBGPLW010000205.1:0-5244 GCA_041486645.1 Gaiellaceae bacterium
ATCCCCGAGGGCGAGCCGGCGGAACGGCCGGCGAACGTGGTCGCGCTCGCCGACGTCGAGGGCGACTACGGCGGCATGTGGAAGCGGGTCGGCGCCGCCGGAGGCGCCTCGCGAAGCGGCCTGAACTGGGCGCATCTGCCGCCGAACGAGGAAGGAGCGGCTCCGCACTGCCACTCGGCCGACGAGGAGGTCTTCGTGATCCTCGACGGCGAGGGCACCTTCGAGCTCTGGGGGCGGCCGAAGCCGGGGGAGCCGCCTGCGACCGAGCCGCTCGAGAGCCACCCCCTCCGCGCGGGCCATGTCATCTCCCGGCCGGCAAGCACGGCCATCTCGCATTGCCTGCGAACAGGCGAAAAGGCAATGACCTACCTCGCATACGGCACGCGCGAGCCAAATGACGTCTGCTACTACCCGCGCTCGAACAAGATCTTCTTCCGCGGCCTCGGCCTGATCGCCCGGCTCGAGCCGCTCGCCTACTCGGACGGCGAACCGGGATAGGTCCGCGATCACCCGGATTAGGGGCTACGTTGGACTCATCCTCCGCATCCGCCCAGCCGATAGCACCGTTGTGTCACCGGTGCGCGTGTTTCTCAAGAAGCGGAAAGTCCAGGTCGCCCTGAACGGCGGGCTCGGCCTCGTGCTGCTCGCGGTCTCTTTCTTCAGCGTCAAGCACTTCATGGGCGGCGGCTGGCCGCTTCATCACGCGGATCCCATCCTCGTCGCCGCCGCCGCGGTTCTCTTCCTGATCGCGTATGCGTTCAAGGCGTGGGGCTGGCAGCGGCTCTTCCGCGAGGAAGAGCGCCCGACCGCCGGTGCGCTCGCTTTTGCCGGCGGCGCCGCGTGCGTCGGCGGTGTCGCGATGCCGGGCCGCGTCGACGACGCGATTCGCATTGCGTGCGTGAAGCGCTATCCCGGCACGCGCGCGGGCCTCGGCACGATCGGCCTCAGCTTGATCATCGTCGGCATGCTCGACAACGCGGCGCTCGCGCCGCTCGCCGGCGTCGCGATCACCGACGCCCGGTCGTGGACGGTGCGTGCAGGCTTCCTCGTCGTCTCCGTCGCCGGCATCCTCGCTGCGCTTGTCGTCTCGATGCTGCCGAAGTTCGCAGGCATGCGCCGCGTCATGCGCTTCCGCATGGGCCGCTGGCTCAGCGAGCACGCGCAGAACCGCCGCGAGTCCCTCGCCGCGTTGCTTCTCATCTCTGTTTCGTGGGCGCTGCGCGGCACGGCCGTCTTCCTCTTGCTGAACGCGCTCGCGCTGCGTGGTTCGTTCCCGCTCGCGCTTGGCTTCCTCTGCGCGTCGGCGGCGTCCGCCGCGGTGCCGATCGGCCCCGCCGGTGCGGCGATGCAGGCCGGTGCCGGTGCGACGCTGCTCGCGCTCTCCGGCGTGCCGAAGGCCGAGGCCGTTGCGTTCTCGGTTGCGGCTCAGGCGCTGATCGTCGTCACTGGCGCTGCGGTGATGATGATCCTCGCAGCGTGGCAGGTTGCGATCCGCTTCAGGCCGCGTCAGCCTGCAGTTGCTGCGGCCTGACGAAGTCGCGGTCGCGCACGAGCGCGAGCCCGAGGATCGCACCCGCGAACGAGACGAACGCTGCGACGAGCAGGATCGCGTTCAGCCCGTCGATCAGCGTGTGCTTGCTCTGGAAGATCGCGCCGAGCCCGGCGACACCGGTCGCGATCCCGACCTGGCGGAACGTCGTGTTGATGCCCGACGCCATGCCGGCGCGGCGCGGCTCGACGACCGAAACCGCCGTCGACGCGAGCGGCGCGTTCACGAAGCCGATGCCGACGCCGGCGATGATGAAGCCGGGAAGGAGCTTCGTCCAGTGCGAGCTCAGCGTGATGCCGTGCATCGTCAGAAGCGCAATGCCGATCATCGTCATGCCGATGCCGAAGAGGACGCGCACCGGGATGCGCGTCGACAGGCGTCCCGCGATCGGCGCTGTGACGAACGAGAGGAGCGAGAGCGGCAGGAAGCGCAGCCCGGCCTGAAGCGGCGAGAGGCGCAGCTGGATCTGGAGGTAGAGCGTCAAGTAAAGGAAGAGCGCGAACATGCCGGAGGAGAGCGTGAGCGCGATGATCTGCGCACCGGCGAACGCAGGCTTCTTGAAGAGCGTCATGTCGAACATCGGCTCGCTCTTGTTCAGCTGCGAGAAGACGAACGCCGTGAGGAGAACGACGGCCGCGGCGATAAGGCCGACCGTGGTGCCGCTGCCCCAGCCCCAGGCGCGGCCGCGCAGCAGCGCGAGCACGAGCGCGAAGAGACCTCCGGTGAAGAGGACGAAGCCGAGCGCGTCGAAGCCGCGGTGCTGCTCATCACGCGACTCGTGCAGGTAGGCGAGCGCGCCGAAGACGCAGGCCGCCCCGATCGGCACGTTGACGAAGAAGATCCACCGCCAGCCGGCGTACTCGGTGAGGAGGCCGCCGACGAGCGGCCCGATCGCGACGGCGAGCCCGATCGTCGCTCCCCAGATCCCGAAGGCCGTTCCGCGCTCGTGGCCGTGGAACTCCTGCGAGAGAATCGCGAGCGAGACGGAGAACATCGCCGCGCCGCCGACGCCCTGGAGGCCGCGGGCGAGGTTGAGGAAGAGGGGAGTGGTGGCCGAGCCGCAGAGCGCGGAGGCGAGGGTGAAGAGGACGACGCCCGAGATGAAGATCCGCTTGCGGCCGAGCCAGTCGCCGAGGGTGCCGGCGTTCAGCGTGCAGGTGGCGAGGAGCAGGGCGTACGCATCGACCACCCATTGGAGGTCGGTGAAGGAGGTGTGCAGTTCCCTTCTAATACTTGGGAGCGCGACATTGACGACCGTGATGTCGAGCAGGAGCATGAAGATGCCGACACAGACAATGAGGAGCGCGCGCCACTTCCGGTCCATTCCAGGAAATCTATTGAAGAAGGACTCTGCTACGTTGATCCGAAAGGTGAGCGACGATGGCGCTCACGCGACTACTTCCGCGCCCGCACACGCGGGCAAGGACGGATAGGGGACCGACTCTGGCTCGGGTCATCGCATTCGCGAACCAAAAGGGTGGCGTCGCCAAAACGACGACGACGCTGAATCTCGGCGTAGCGCTCGCCGAAAAGGGGATGAAAGTCCTCGCGATCGACCTGGACCCGCAGGGGAACCTGACGATGTCGCAGGGGTGGAACCCCGACGAGATCGACCGCTCGATGTTCGACGTGCTCGTCCACCGGCTGCCGATCACCGAGATCATCCGGACGAACGAGCTCGACGTCGCGGTCGCCTCGATCGACCTGGCCGGGGCCGAGCTGGCATTGAGCTCGATGATCGGCCGCGAGCGCGCCCTCGAGAAGGCGCTGCTTCCGATCCGCGAGGAGTACGACTGGATCATGATCGACACGCCGCCGTCGCTCGGCCTGCTGACGATCAACGCGTTCGTCGCCGCCACCGGGGTGATCGTGCCGGTGCAGTGCGAGTACCTCTCGCTCCGCGGGCTCGTCCAGCTCGAGAATACGCTGACGATGATCCGCGAGAATCTGAACCCAGCCGTCGAGATCCAGGGCATCCTGCCGACGATGTTCGACAAGCGCCTCTTGCATTCGCGCGAGGCGGTCGACATCCTGAAGGAGAACTTCGGCGATCTCGTCATGAACACCAAGATTCGAAAGACCATCCGCTACGCGGAGGCGCCGGTGAAGGGAATGTCGGTCTTGAGGTACGACCCGACCGGCGAAGCTGCGAGCATGTACCGCGACCTCGCCAAGGAGGTGCTCAATGGCGCGTCGGCGCGCCAGCATGCGTGAAGGCCCGCTCGCGGAGCTCTTCCGCGCGACGGAGGCGGCACAGCGCCAGGCCGATCAGGAGCCTGAGCAGCAGCATGCCCCGGTAGAGCCGCCGGCCGGCGAGCCGGACGAGCGCACCGTCGACCACGTTCCGAGCTGGGAAGAGGCTGCCGCCGCGCGCGCCGCCCAAGCACCGGCAGCACAGCCGTCCGCGCCGCCGGCGCCGTCGACGTCTGTGCCCGAACCGATGCCGCAGCCCCCGGCGCCGCAGCCGCAGGCGCCGACGCCGACGCCCGTGCCGGAGCCGCGGGTCTACGCGCAGCCGCCGGTGGCGGCGCCGCCGCCGCCCGTGACGCGCTATCTCGAGGCGATGCCGGAGCAGCCGGCGCGGCTCCATCGCGCGCCGCGCGCCGACTCGGGCGCGTACCTCGCAGTGATCAAGGTCGTCGGCGTGGGCGGTGCCGGCCTGAACGCCGTCAACCGGATGATCGACGCCGGCATCAACCAGGTCGAGTTCATCGGCGTGAACACCGACATCCAGGCGCTGCACATGAGCGATGCACCGCAGAAGATCCACATCGGCCGCGAGCTCACGCAGGGGCTCGGGAGCGGTTCCGACCCGAACGTCGGCCGCGCCGCGGCGGACGAGGGGTACGACCAGCTGAAGAACGCGCTGCGCGGCGCCGACATGGTGTTCGTCGCGGCGGGCGAAGGCGGCGGCACCGGCACGGGTGCGGCGCCGATCGTCGCGAAGATCGCGCGCGAGCTCGGTGCGCTCACGGTGGGCATCGTCACGATGCCGTTCAAGTTCGAAGGCACGAAGCGCCGCCACGCGGCCGACCTCGGCGTGCAGGCGCTGCGCGAGGTGTGCGACACGACGATCGTCGTTCCGAACGACCGGTTGTTGGAGGTGCTCGACCGCTCGACGTCGATGCTCGACGCGTTCAAGGTCGCCGACGACGTGCTCCGCCAGGGTGTGCAGGGCATCTGCGACCTGATCACGATGCCGGGCCTGATCAACCTCGACTTCGCCGACGTGCGCACGATCATGGCCGACTCGGGGACGGCGCTGATGGGCATCGGCTTCGCATCGACGGGTGAGAACCGCGCGAAGGAAGCCGCGGAGCGCGCGCTCAGGTCGCCGCTGATCGACGAGGAGATCACCGGCGCCACCGGGATCCTGCTGAGCATCGCCGGCGGCGACGACATGACGCTGATCGAGGTGAACGAGGCCGCGGAAGCAATCCGCGCCGCCGCGACCGAGGACACGAACATCATCTTCGGCGCCACCGTCGACGACCGCCTCACCGGCCAAGTGTGGGTCACCGTCGTAGCCACCGGCATCGGCCGCGGCGCCAGAGTCCGCCGCCCGTCGTTCGAAGCCCCGGTGCCGCTGCGCAGCAGCAGCTCCGGCAGCGACGACGTCGACGTCCCGAGCTTCTTGCGCTAATTCAGCAACCAGGTTGCTCCGCAACCTGGTTGCTGGTCTTCTGGCATCGCCC
>JBGPLW010000206.1:0-5239 GCA_041486645.1 Gaiellaceae bacterium
CAAGAAGGAGGTGTCCAGCACGGCCGTATCGTCTTCGACGTTCGAGTTGGTGCGGGTCGACGAGACGCTCTGGGAGATCCCGGCCGCGTCGCGTGCGGACATGCGCGTGCCGGCACGCGTCTTCGCGGATCGCGAGCTGCTCGAGGCGATCGTGGCCGACGGCGCGCTCGAGCAGCTGCAGAACGTCGCCACGCTTCCGGGCATCGTCGACGCGGCCTTGGCGATGCCGGACGTGCACCTGGGGTACGGGTTCCCGGTCGGAGGCGTCGCGGCGATTGCCCTCCCGGATGGGGTCGTCTCTCCCGGCGGGGTCGGCTACGACATCAACTGCGGCGTCCGTCTGCTCGTGCTGCCGTTGTCGGCCGAGGAGCTCGGGGCGCGGCGCGAGCCGCTCGTGCACGAGTTCTCCCGCTCGATTCCCGCCGGCACGGGCAAGCACGGAACGCTGCGGCTCTCCCCCACCGAGCTGGACGACGTGCTGCGCGCCGGGCCGCGCGCGCTCCTCGGCCGCGGGATCGGCTGCGAAGACGACCTCGAGCGCACCGAGTCGGGCGGCTGCCTGCCGGGCGCCGAGCCGGCGACGGTTTCCGAGCGCGCCCATCAGCGCGGCGGCGGCCAGCTCGGGACGGCCGGCGCGGGCAACCACTTCATCGAGCTGCAGCGCGTCGACCGCATCTTCGACCGCGCCGCAGCCGAGGCCTTCGGCATCACTGAAGGACAGGTGACGGTGCTGATTCATTCAGGCTCGCGCGGCCTCGGCCACCAGGTCTGCACGGACTACGTCCGGATCATGGAGGCGGTGCAGGAGCGTTACAACATCGAGTTGCCCGACCGCCAGCTTGCATGCGCGCCCGCATCTTCGCCGGAAGGACGCGCCTACCTGAGTGCGATGGCAGGCGCCGCCAACTTCGCCTTCGCGAATCGGCAGGCGCTCGCACACGCAGTTCGGCAGTCGGTCGCGCACGTCTTCGGCCACGACACCGCCGCGGCGACGCGCCAGGTCTACGACGTCGCCCACAACGTCGCAAAGGTCGAGCGCCACGGCGGACGCGACGTGCTCGTCCATCGCAAGGGCGCGACGCGCGCATTCCCTGCGGGCTCCCCGGAGATCCCCTCCGACTTCGTGCACGTCGGGCAGCCCGTCTTCATCCCCGGCAGCATGGGCACCTCGAGCTACATCCTCGCCGGCGACCCAGGATCGATGGAGCGGTCGTTCGGCACGGCATGCCACGGGGCCGGCCGCACGATGTCCCGAACGCGCGCGCGCAAGACGATCACCGGCGGTGAGCTCCGGCGGCAGCTCGAGTCGCAGGGCATCGTCGTCCGCTGCCTTTCCAACCAGGGGCTGGCCGAGGAGGCGCCGTTCGCCTACAAGGACGTCGGGCGTGTCGTCTCCACGGTCGAGCGCGCCGGCCTCGCCCGCCGGGTCGCGCGGCTCGTGCCCCTCGGCGTGGTCAAGGGCTGAGGAGGCCCGGCGTCATGGTCCCGCTCGCACGCCGGAACCTCTTCTCGGAGAAGGCTCGCTTTGCGATTTCGATCGCGGGCGTTGCGTTCGCGGTGCTGCTGATCCTGATCGTCGTCAGTCTCTACCGGGGCTGGAGCAACGTCGGCCGCTTCTACGAACAGCTTCCCGGCGACGTCTGGGTCGCGCAGGTCGGGACGAGCGATCCGTTCCACTCGACGTCCTTCCTGCCGCTCCGCGATGCAGCACGTGTCTCACGGCTGAAGGGAGTCCAGGCCGTCATTCCCGTGTACGCGCGCCACATCGCCTTCGGTGAGCGCGGTCACGAGCTCGACGTCTTCGCCATGGCGCTCGACGCACCGTCGACACCGAAGGCCGGGGCGCGCGCCTACCGGCCGACGGCTGGAACGATCGACATCGACCGCATGCTCGCCGCACAGGCCCACGTCGGAGTCGGGGACTCGCTCCTCGTCCTCGGCCGTCCGCTCGTGGTCGCCTCGATCCACACCGGCGGAAACAGCATCTTCCAAACGGCGTTCCTCAACGCAGCGGACGCGCGCGCGCTGTTCGGCATCGACCGACTCACGAACTTCCTTCTCGTCGACGTCGCGCCCGGTGCGCAGGTGAGCGCCGTTGCCGCTGCGATGCGGCGTGCGCTCCCCGGCACCGAGACGCACACGAGCGAGCAGTTCGCCACGAGCTTTGCCGACCGCGTCAACGCCGGCTTCCTGGCCGTGGTCGGCGTCCTCGTCGGGATCGGGTTCGTCGTCGGTGGAGCAGTCATCGCGCTCACCACGTACACGGCCACGGTCGAGCGGGCGCGTGAGTTCGGCGTGCTCAAAGCGGTGGGCGCGTCCGCGGGTTTTCTCTACCGGGTCGTGCTTCAGCAGAGCCTGATCGTCGGCGTTCTCGGCGCCGCGACCGGCATCGCGGCGTCAGTCGCGGGGACGCGCCTGATTCGCAGCGGTGTCCCGGAGTTCATCACCGTGTTGCGCCCGCTCGATGCCGCCGGTGTGTTCGTCGTCGCAATCCTGATGGCGATCGCTGCCTCGTATGTGCCGGTCCGTCGCATCGACCGCATCGACCCTGCCGAGGTGTTCCGCGCATGAGCGGGCCCCTTCTCCAAGTCGAGCGGGTGTCCAGGGAGTTCGGCCGCGAGCACACTCTCGTCCTGGCGGTTGCCGATGCGAGCTTCACGACAGATTGCGGCGAGGTCACGTTGATCATGGGGCCCTCCGGCTCCGGGAAGACGACGCTGCTGAGCATGATCGGCGGCATCCTCCGGCCAACGTCGGGCCACATCAGGATCGACGGGCTCGACATCACGAGTCTCCGGCGGCGCGAGCTGCCGCGCGTGCGGCGAGAGCTCGTCGGCTTCGTCTTCCAGACCTTCAACCTGCTGGAGTCCCTCTCGGCGCTCGAGAACGTCGAGATCGCACTCAACATCGCCGGCGTGACCGGGGCAGCCGCAGCGAAGCGCGCCCGCGCCCTTCTCTGCGAGGCAGGACTCGAGCAGAGGCTCCACTTCAATGCGCAAGCGCTCTCGGCCGGAGAACGCCAGCGCGTCGCGCTTGCGCGAGCGCTCGCGAACGAGCCGAGGCTGCTGCTGGCCGACGAGCCCACCGCCAATCTCGACTCGGAGGCAGGCCAGGACGTGATGAGATTGCTACGCGAGCTGACGCTGGCCAAAGGGCACGCCGCCATCGTGGTCTCACACGATCCGCGGCTGCGTTCGATCGCCGACCGCGAGCTCTGGCTGCGGGACGGCCGGCTGACGACGGCGGTCGCCGAGCCCATTCGTGCGGGTGCGTACTTCTCCGAAGTCTGATCCGGCTCGTTGCGGATGCGCCCCGGCCGCCGCGAGGTCAGGGTCAGGACAACTCTTGCCCGCAAGGAGGTTGGATTCGCGATGCCCCGCATGCTCACCATCACCGACAGCAGTTCGGACGCCAAGATCGAGGTACCCGTGGAGGACGGCGCGTTCCGAGCGACCGCGTTCCGCGACCTCGGCTTGATGAGCTATGACCCCGCTTTTCTCAACACCGCTTCGGTGCGAAGCGCCATCACCTTCATCGACGGCGACGTGGGGATCCTTCGCTATCGAGGCTATCCGATCGAGCAGCTCGCGCTCGACAGCACGTATCTCGAAACGGCGTTCCTGCTCATCTTCGGCGAGCTGCCGACCGAGGACGCGCTGAGCCGGTTCGAGCACGACGTCACCTACCACACGTTCCTGCACGAGAACCTGAAGCGTCTGATGGAGGGCTTCCGCTACGACGCCCACCCGATGGGGATGTTCGTCAGCGTCGTCGCAGCGCTCGGCACGCTCTACCCGGAAGCGGCGAAGGTCGACGATCCGGAGGTGCGGCTCGCACAGGTCGTCCGTCTGGTTGCGAAGGTCCCGACGATCGCCGCGTGGTCGTACCGGCACAGCAAAGGCTTGCCGTACGTCTACCCGGACAATGACCTCGGCTTCGCCGAGAACTTCCTCTCGATGATGTTCAAGATGGGCGAGCCGACGTATAGCGCCGAGCCGGCACTCGTCAAGGCGCTCGAGGTGCTGTTCATCCTCCACGCCGATCACGAGCAGAACTGCTCCGCCAACGCCATGCGTGCGATCGGATCGAGCAAGGTCGATCCGTACAGCGCGATGGCAGGCGCGGCGGCGGCGCTCTACGGCCCGCTCCACGGCGGCGCGAACGAGGCCGTCCTGCGCATGCTCGCGCAGATCGGCCGGGTCGAGAACGTTCCCGACTTCGTCGAGCGCGTGAAGTCAGGCGACGGCCGGTTGATGGGCTTCGGCCATCGCGTCTACAAGAACTACGACCCGCGGGCGAAGATCATCAAGGAGACCGCCGACGCGGTGTTCGAGGTGACCGGGCGCAATCCGCTGCTCGACATCGCGCTCGAGCTCGAGCGGATCGCACTCGAGGACGAGTACTTCGTCTCCCGCAAGCTGTATCCGAACGTCGACTTCTACTCGGGGCTCATCTACCAGGCGCTCGGACTGCCGACGGCGATGTTCCCCGTGCTCTTCGCGATCCCGCGGACAGCCGGGTGGCTCGCGCAGTGGCTCGAGGGAATCGCCGATCCCGAGCAGAAGATCGCGCGGCCGCGCCAGATCTACACCGGCGCGGGCGAGCGGGACTACGTTCCGATCGAGCGGCGGACGTCCGACGTGAAGGAGCTCGTCGGCGCGCCCTAGCCTGCTGAGAGAGCCGCCCGCGCTTCTGCGAAACGGTCGGCCGCGAAGTCGAGGTCCTCGGGCGTGTGCGCCGCTGACATCTGCGTGCGGATCCGTGCGGTCCCGCGCGGAACGACGGGGAAGGAGAAGCTGACGGCGTAGACCCCGAGCTCGACGAGCTTCGCGCCGAGGCGCGCGGCGGCGACCTCGTCCCCGACCATGACCGGCACGATCGGGTGCTCGCCGGGAAGCAGGTCGAAGCCGAGCGCCGTCATCTTCGAACGGAAGCGCGCCGTGTTGTCGCGAAGCCGGTCGCGCAGCTCGTGCGACGTCTCGATGAGCTCGAGTGCCCGCAGGCTCGCGCCGACGACCGGCGGCGCCAGGCTGTTCGAGAAGAGATACGGACGCGAGCGCTGCCGCAGCAGCTCGACGATCTCGCGCCGGCCGGAGACATAGCCGCCGCTCGCGCCGCCGATCGCCTTGCCGAGCGTGCCGGTCAGGATGTCGATCCGCTCGACGACGCCGTGGTGCTCGTGCGTACCGCGGCCGCCTGGGCCAACGACACCGACTGCGTGCGAATCGTCGACCATCAC
>JBGPLW010000207.1:0-5220 GCA_041486645.1 Gaiellaceae bacterium
CACGCGGGGCTCGAGGGGATCGAGCACGGCTACGAGCTGCCGGAGCCGATGGAGACGAACCTCTACCACCTGACCGCCGAGCAGCGCCGCGAGCGGGGCATCGTCTCGCTCCCTGAGACCCTCGGCGAGGCGATCGACGCCCTGTCGCAGTCCGAGCTCGCCCGCAAGGCGCTCGGGCCGCACATCTTCGACCGCTACATCGAGCTGAAGCGCAAGGAATGGGACGAGTACCGCGTCCAGCTCACCGACTGGGAGATGAAGAAGTACCTAGCTGTCCTCTGAGCCGCTGACCTGTCACAATCCGCAACGGCTCGCCACCTGCGGAGGCGAGCCCAACTGACGGCCGACCGCGAGTCGCTCTTGGCGGCTCGTGGTCGTTCTGGGCCCGAAACGACTGCAACCTGCTTGAAAGCAGGTTGCGGGGGTGGGTCTCGAGGAGGCCGGGTTAGAGGAAGCTGCGGATGGTTTCGCGGTCGACGCGCAAGCCGATGACGCCGCTCGTGCCGTCGATCTGCTCGATCGTGTCGGCGGGGACGAGCCTGCGGCGACGCGAGAAGAGCCCGGACTTCACGGAAAGTGCGTCCGGGACGTCGGGGGCGGTGCCGTACATCGGGCACTCGACCTTCCCGACGAGGCGGCCCTGCCGGTCGGCGACGATGTAGCCGGCAGTCCTGCGGAGATCGATGGCAAGGGCGCTCATGTAATTGAAGCTACCCCCGCCCTGCAAGGAATTTAGGAGCCACGGGGTAAAAGGTTTGTTAATCCGGCTCATTTTCCTGCTTGTCAGCCGGGTCGCCACACCATGAGAACGACGACGGCGACGATCGAGGTACTGCTCAAGGTGCTGAGCCAGAGCGACGGCCGGTGTGCGACGAGCGCGCGCAGCTCCTCGCTCGGCTCGTCGCCCGCCGCAGCGAGCCGTTCCGCGAGGTAACGGGCGTGCCGGGCGGTCCGGCCGCCGGCTGCGCCGAGGAGGACGCTCGCGACCCAGAGCCCGAGCGACGCCCGGATCCACGCGGGCGTCAGCCCGTACCCGAGGTGCGAGGCGAGCGCCATCCCGAGGCCGAGCGTCAGCACGGCACCGAGGACGACGAGGAGAACGCCGACGCGTGTCAGCCGCAGCAGCAGGAGGATCTCGCTCGGCCGCTCGCGCCGCATTGCTGCCAGCTGGAGCGTCCCCGCCACCACGGCGCCCGCAACGAAGCAGAATGCGCCGAGGAGATGGAAGAAGAGGAGCCAGTTGGTGGCGGTCACCGGCTCCTACGATATGCGGGTGACCGCTGCCGACCGGCACCTGCGGCTTCTCACCGAGACGACGGCCGCCGTCAACTCGACGCTCGACCTCGAGGAGGTGCTCCACCTCGTCGCGGACAAGGTCGCCGACGCCCTCCGCGCCGACGCCTGCTTCGTCTACCTCTACGACGAGCGCACGGACGAGCTCGTCCTCCGCGCGACCCACGGGACATCGGTCGACGAGTTGACGCGCCGGCCGCGCATGCGGCCGGGTGAGGGCATCACCGGCAGCGCTGCCGCGGAGCGCTCTCCCGTGATGATTCCGTCGGCCGCGCATCTCGACCCGCGCTTCAAGCAGTTCCCGAACCTCCACGAGGAGGAGTACGAGTCGATCCTCGCGGTGCCGATCCTCGCGCAGGGCGAACGGCTCGCCGGCGCCCTGAACGTGCGCACGCTCGTTCCGCGCGAGTACGGGCAGGACGAGGTCGAGCTGCTCGTCTCGATCGCCGACCAGGTCGCGCAGTCGATTCTCCACGCGCAGCTCTACGCGCAGGCGCAGCGCCGGGTCGCCGAGCTCGAGGCGCTCGCGAAGATCTCGGAAGCGGTGTCGGAGTCGCTCTACCTCGAGGAGTCGCTCGAGGCGATCGTGAAGACGACGATGGAGGCGGTGAACGCGACCGGCGCCGCGCTCGTGCTCGAGGACGGGCGCATCGCGTGGCCGGAGGGACGCGCCGGGAAGCACGCGGTGCGTACGCCGCTCCGCTGGAAGCGCCGCCAGATCGGCGAGCTCGTGGCCGACCGCGACGCGCCGTTCTCCGACGACGATCGCGCGCTGCTCGAGGCGATCGCCCACCACGCGGCGGTTGCGCTCGAGCACGGCCGGGCGGTGATGCGCGGCGTGCTCGCGCAAGAGATCCACCATCGTGTGAAGAACAACCTGCAGACCGTCGCGTCGCTGCTGCGCCTTCAGGCGCGCGCGGACGACGTCGACGCCCGTGAGGCGCTCGAGCATTCGGTGAACCGCATCCTTGCGATCGCCGCCGTGCACGAGGTGCTGACGGAGCAGCGCGACGAGGACGTCGAGATCGCCGAGTTGATCGACCGGTTGCGCGCCATGCTCGTGCAAGGTCTCGTCGGCGGCCGCGACGTGTCCGCGCGGCTCGAGCCCGTGTCGCTCGCCGGCAATCGCGCGACGGCCCTCGCGCTCGTCTTCAGCGAGTTGCTCCAGAACGCGCTCGAGCACGGCGCCGGCGCGGTCACGATCGAGCTCGCGCAGCGCAACGGCGCCGTCATCCTTGCGATCGCAGACGAGGGCGCCGGCGTCCACGACGCGAGCACGGGCACCGGCCTCTCGATCGTGCGCGCGCTCGTGCGCGACGAACTGCACGGCAGCATCGACTTCCACGGCGCCCGCGCGGAGGTGACCTTCCCCGCATGAGACTTCCGAAGGAGGTGTTCATCGTCGTGCGCCGCGGCGACGAGTACCTCGTCGTGCACCGCTCGCCGCGCGGCGGTGCGTACTGGCACGGGATCTCGGGCGGCCTCGAAGAGGGCGAGTCGTTCGCGGAAGCGGCAGCGCGTGAGCTGTACGAGGAGACCGGCCACGCGGCGCAGCCGGTCGAGATCGCGGAGCCCTTCGTCTACCTCGTCGAGCACGACGCGGGCGGGATCACGGTCGGCTGCTTTCTCGTCGACGTGCCCGCCGGCTGGGAGCCGCGGCTGAACGACGAGCACGACGAATACCGCTGGTGCTCGCGCGACGAGGCGGTCGAGCTCCTCTACTGGCCGGAGCCGAAGGAGCTCCTGCGCGCGCTGTGATGGAGCCTGCGCCCACGTATCGCGGCGAAGGCCCGCACGCGCTCTGGCACGTGAGCGAAGACGCGACGATCGAGCGCTTCGTCCCGCACGAAGACCTCGTCTGGGCGATCGACACGAGGCATCTGCCGCTCTACTGGTTTCCACGCGAGTGCCCGCGGGCGACCTTCTGGGCCACGAGCGAGACGAGCGACGACGACGTCGAACGGTGGCTCGACGGGGATCGCACCCGGCGAGTGCACGTGATCGAGTCCGGCTGGCTCGAGCGAATGCGTGAGACGCGGGTCGTCGCGTACCGAATGCCCGAGTCGAGCTTCGAGCCGGAGGACCGCTTCTGGGTCTCGCGCGAGACGGTGGATCCCCTCGAGGTGGTCGAGCTCGGCGACCTGCTCGCGCGGCATGCCGCGGCGCGCATCGAGCTCCGCGTGGCGCCGGCGCTCTACCCCCTGTGGGACTCGGTCGTCGCGTCGACGCTTGACTTCAGCGGGATCCGGCTGCGAAACGCGACACTGTCCGCATGAGGATTCTCGTGGCGGAGGATGAGACGATCATTCGTCTCGACCTGAAGGACCTGCTCGAGCGCGCCGGCCACGAGGTGTGCGCCGAGGCGCGCGACGGTGAGGAGGCGGTCGAGCTGGCGCGCTCGGAGCAGCCCGACCTCGCGATCATGGACGTGAAGATGCCGAGGCTCGACGGGATCGAGGCGGCGCGGCGCATCCAGGACGAGAGGCCGATCCCGATCGTGATGCTCACCGCCTACGGGCAGGAGGAGCTCGTGTCGCGGGCCGCAGAGGCGGGCGTCTTCGGGTATCTCGTGAAGCCGTTCCGCGAGCAGGATCTGCTCCCCGCGATCCACACTGCGCGGGCACGCCACGAGGAGATGCAGACGGTTCGCGACGAGGCGGAGTCGCTTGCCGAGGCTCTCGCCGCGCGGAAAGTGATCGAGCGGGCGAAGGGTCTGCTGATGGAGAAGGAGAAGCTGTCGGAAGGCGAGGCCTTTGCCCGGCTGCGCAAGGCGAGCCAGGCGTCGCAGCGGCCGTTGAAGGTGATCGCCGAGGCTGTCGTCGCGACGCTCGGGGACGGCGCGTGACGGAAGAGCATCCGAACGCCGCGTTGACGCGGCGTGTCTTCGAGGCGTTTGGCAAGTCCGCCACGCAGATCAGCGCAGCGCTCTGCCGCGACATCGTCTGGCGCGTTCCCGGCAACACGTCGATGAGCGGCGAGTACAACGGCCGCCGAGAGGTCGTCGAGTTTCTCCGCCGCACCGGCCTCGAGACCGGCGGCACGTACGGCAGCAAGCTGCACACCGTCATCGCCGGCGACGAGTGGGGGCTCGCCGTTTACCGCGCATGGGGCACGCGCAACGGCATCGATCTCGATGTCGACCAGGCATTCGTCATCCGTTTCGAGGACGGTATGTGGAAGGAAGTCACCGCCGTGCCGCTCGACTCCGCGTTCGATGCGTTCTGGGCCTGAGCCGTTCGACTCGCCGGACGTGACGGCGTTGTGCACGGCGCAGCAGGAGGAGATGCGCGGGCGCTACGCCGGCGAGGCCGACATCGGGCCGACGCGGGAGGTGTCGATGTTCGTGGAGCCGGACGGTGTCTTCCTCGTCGTGCGAGACGGCGAGCGAGCGGTCGCGTGCGGCGGCATCTGCCGCTTCGACGACGCGCGCGCAGAGCTGAAGCGAATGTACGTCGTCCCGGACGCGCGCGGCCAAGGGCTCGGCCGCCGTGTGCTCGTCGAGTTGGAGGAGTACGCGCGCTCGCTCGGGTACTCCGGCATCGTGCTCGAGACGGGTGACCGGCAGCCGGAGTCTGTGGGTCTGTACGTCTCGGCCGGCTTCGAACGGATGCCGTGCTACCCGCCCTATTCGGAGCGGGCGCTCAGCCTCTGTTTCGAGAAGTGGCTCTAACGACTGCAACCAGGTTGACGCCTGGTTCCGGAGTCAAGCCACCTGGTCGCTTCGCGCCCAGGTCGCCGCTCTTATGCCTGCGCCTGGTCGAAGAGCTGCTCCCACCGCTCGAGCAGCGCCTGCAGCGCGTCACGGGAGGTCTTGTGCGCGGCGAGCGTCTCGACGTCGGACCAGTCGGCTGCGAGCTTCGTCTCGAGCTCGCGCACCTCTGCTTCGCGAACTGCGATCTCCGACTCGATCTTCTCGAGCTCGCTCGG
>JBGPLW010000208.1:0-5199 GCA_041486645.1 Gaiellaceae bacterium
GACGCTCTACAAGAATCATCGTCACATCAAGGACGCCAAAGATGCGGCCGTCGCGCTCGCGCCTCTGGCCGGCCACCTCGCATCGACGCTCTTTGCCATCGGCCTTGTCGGAGCTGGGATGCTCGCCGCTGCAATCCTGCCGCTCTCGACCGCCTACTCAGTCGCCGAGTCGTTCGGTCACGAAGGCAAACTCGACGGCAAGGTCAGGACCGAGCCGATCTTCTACGGGACATTCGTCGTTGTCATTGCCGCCGCAGCCGGCCTCGTCATGATCCCCGGAGCGCCGCTCGTCCGGATCCTGTTCCTCACCCAGGCGCTGAACGCGGTGATGCTGCTACCGCTCCTCGCGATGATCATCCATCTTTGCCGCGACAACGAGATGATGGGCTCGCTCAAGATCGGGCGCACGGCGACCGTCCTCTCCTGGACGACCTTCGCGATGATCGCCGCTGCCGTCGTCGCGCTCGGCGCCTACAGCGTGTAACCGTATGGCGTTCGTGAAGCGAACGGCGAGAGCCGTGCGGCTCCTCCTTCGTGACGGCGGGCTGCCGCGCTGGCTGCGCGGTCTCGCTGCGATCGGCGTCGCGCCGATTCCGGGCCCGTTCGACGAGGTGGTGCTGCTCATCGTCGCAGCGATCCTCTGGGTCGGCTACCGGGATCGCCTGCGCGCGGCCTGGCGCGACGCTGCATCCTGATCGCCCGTCCGGGGCGTGCTCTAGCCTCGAATCGATGGCCGATCTCAACCTTCACGGAGCCTTCGGCGACGATCCTTTCGGTCGTTTCGCGGAGAAGACGGCGCGCTTCTTCGGGACGCCTCGCTACATCATCGGCCAGACGATCATCGTCATCGCGTGGATCGTCTTCAACTCGGTGGCCCTCATCCACCACTACGACCCCCGCCCGTTCATCCTGCTCAATCTGATCTTCTCGACGCAGGCCGCATACGCCGCACCGCTGATCCTCCTCGCCCAGACGCGACAGGCCGACCGCGACAAGATGCACGGCGAGATGATCGACAAGCGTCACACCTCGCTCGAGGAAGCAGCGAAGGCGCAGACCGACAAGCTCGTGACACTGCTCGAGTCGAACACGTCGCTCACGAAGCAGGACAAGGACCTCACCGACGAGGTCGCGAAGCTGACGCGAGAGATCCACGCGCTGCTGCTGGCGAAGCAGGGCTAGCGACTGCAACCAGGTTGCGCGGCAACCTGGTTGCAACGGGAGACGCCGGCTACGCCGCCGACAGGTCTTCGACGAGCGGCCCGGTGTCGAGCGGCTCGTACCCGAGCCGCGCCGCCACCTCTTCGCTCGTCGGCCGCGTTCCCTCGAGGAAGAGGTCGCGCAGGATGTCGCCGGTCTTCTCGCTCCGCCACCAGTCGTCGCCGACCTCACGCAGGAGATGCGTGCGCAGCTGCGCGGCGCGGATCCACGCGCGCAGGTAGTCCGCCGAGTAGAAGCCCGAGTCCATGTCGGCGAGGTAGTTGCGCGGGTCGTAGCGGACGCCTGTCGCCTCGGTCAGCAGCGTCGAGTAGTCGCGCTCCGACGTTCCGCGCTCCTCGGCGAACGCCGACCAGAAGCCGAGCTCGTAGCGCAGCTTCGCGGTGTAGCGCCGGTACAGCAGCGCCTCGAGGAAGAGCGTTGCCTGCGCGTTCTCCTCAGCCTGCGCGTCCGAGAGACCGAAATGCAGCGCGTGCCAGCCGGGCTCGCGTGTGACGGCCTCGAAGATGTACGAGTAGATCTCGGTGAGCGCGTGATCGCGCGAGATGCTCCTGAACGTGAACGGCAGCCGCGGGTCGACGCCGGCGTAGTGCAGCGCATGCCCGGCTTCGTGCATGAACGCCTGGTAGTCCGAGAGACCGCCCTGCGCGCGCGTGATCAGGTGCACGACATCCGGCGGGTTCGACGGAATGACGCACGCGCGCGGGTTCTTCTGCGGCCGGTCCTCGACGTCGAGCCGGATGTTCGGGATCGCCGTCATGTCGAAGCCGAGCGCGAGCGTCGTCGCCAGGCAGATGTCGACCGCACCCTCCTTCGTGTACGTCGACTCGAGCGGCGAGAGACGGCGTAGGTAGTGCACGTGCGCGTTCGACGGCAACGGTTCGCGCTCTGGGCCGAGCAGCCGGTCGAACCACTTCTCACGCAGACGCCCCCACGCGTCCGTCGACGCGTCGGACGCAGCGACGAGCGCGCGCTCGAGCTCCGTCAGCGAGATGCCCTTCTCCTCCGCGTTGCGCGCGACCGGGTCGGCATCGCCGGACACGTCGGCCTCGAGCAGCTCGCGTGCCTCGAGCAGCGTCCGCCGGTCAGGGTTCAGTCGCGCCGACGCCTCGCGCTCGAGCTCGCCGAGCTCCTCACGGTCGGCGTACGAGTCGAGAACCGCGAGCCTGGCCTGCGCCGAGCGCAACGGCATCTCCTCGCCGCGAAACGTGACGCGCGCAGCGAGGAGCGCGTTCTCGAGCGCATCCTCCTGCTCGGCGATCTCGGCCGAGATGACGCCGGCCTCGCACGTCTTGCGCAGGCGGTACAGGCGCTCGCGGTCGTCGCCGCCGGCGGCCTCGGCCTCGTGCAACGCGTCGAGCTGCGCCCGCGTGAAGAGGTCCCGGTAGCGCGCGACGATCGCGGCCTGCTCGGAGACCTCCTTCTCACCGACCCGAACCGCGCGCGCTTCTTCCGCACGCTCGAAGTAGTACTGCTGGAGCCGGGATTCGTACTCGGCTGCGTTGCGAACCGTTGTCGTAGACATGTGCGGGAGCCTACAGGTCGCGCCCGGCGAGCCTTGCAACCGTCGCTTCGAGCTCCTCGATCGTGAATGGCTTGCCGAGCACGGCGTCCGCTCTGCTCGCAATCGCCCCGAGATCGGTGGAGCCCGTGACGACCGCAACCGGAATCTGCCTCTCCCGAAGCTCTTCGAGCAGGACTTCGCCGCGCTCGTTGCCGACATGCATGTCGAGCAAGACCACGTCGACGTCGCCGTTCAGGTGTGCGCGCGCGGCCTCGAGCGTGGCGGCCTCCCGCACCTCGTAGCCGTCGATCTCGAGATTGACCTTGCAGAGCAGCCGGATCGCCGGTTCGTCGTCGACGACGAGCACCACGTGTTTCGTTTCCCCCTCCGACACCCCGCGGCAGTGTAGTCCACGAAAACGCACAGTCTCGGCAGCGCCCGTACCTCACACGTCTCCGCAGCCGTTTACGCCTAAGAGATGGCAATAGAGGACACGAGCCACAAGTGGGCGCTCGTGAACCGGGAGGGCACCAAGCACGCCGATGAAAACCCGCCGGCACCGTCGATGCGGTTTCGGCGCAAGTCGTGGCTGGAATTCCAGCGCGCGCTCGATCCGCTGGCGCCACCGAGACGGTTGCCCGGGAGGGTCCTACGCGGCCGCGCTGAGCCGCGCGAGCGTCGTCTCCCGCCCGAGAAGCTCGATCGACTCGAAGAGCCCCGGTGAGATCTTCGAGCCGGTGACGGCGATGCGGATCGGCTGGAAGCCCTGTCGCGGCTTCAGCCCGAGCGTCTCGAGCACCGCACGCAGCGCGCTCTCGATCGCCTCGGCCGTGAACGGCTCGAGCTCGGCGAGCGCATCGCGCGCTGCGGCGACGACCGCGCCGTCGCCGTCGACGCTCGCCTCGACGTCGTGGAAGAGGAAGCCCGCGAACGCGGGGAACTCGCCGAGCTTCGCGATCTTCTCCTGCACGAGCGGCGCCGCGGCACGAATCAGCTGCTCGTCCCAGTCGTAGTCCTGCTCACGCAGATATGCGAGCAGCACGTCGGCGTACTCGTCGACGGGGAGCGCGCGCAGGTAGACGCCGTTCATCCAATCGAGCTTGTCGTAGTCGAACTGCGACGGGCTCGGACTGACGTGCTCGAGGCTGAACCGCTCGACCAGAGCGTCGCGGCTCATGATCGTCGTCTCGCCGTCGGGCGCCCAGCCGAGGAGCGCAAGGAAGTTCAGCAACGCGGGCGCGTAGTAGCCCTGCGCGCGCAACTCGTCGACGCCCGTCGCGCCGTGACGCTTCGACAGCTTCTTCCCGTCGGAGCCCATCACGTTCGGGACGTGGGCGTAGATGGGCAGCTCGGCGCCGACGGCGCGGATGATGTTGATCTGCTTCGGCGTGTTCGAGACGTGATCCTCGCCGCGGATCACGTGCGTGATGCCGTCCCAGACATCCTCCATCGGTGAGGCGAAGTTGTAGGTCGGCCTGCCGTCGGCGCGGACGAGCACGAGATCCTCGAGCGACTCGTTCGGGAACGAGATCTCGCCACGCACCGCGTCGACCCATGACGTCGTCCCCTCGTCGGGCATGCGGAAGCGGATCGCGCCCTCGTCCTCGTACGCGACACCGTCGGCGACGAGCTGCTCGGCGACGCGGCGGCAGTCGTCGAGCCGGTCGAGCTGGAACGTCGGCGGCTTGTCCCAGTCGAGCCCGAGCCACGCGAGTGAGTCGAGCGCGTGCTGGACGGCGCCCTCCACCTCGCGGCTCGTGTCGGTGTTCTCGATGCGCACGAGGAACTCCCCGCTCTTGTTCCGGGCGTAGAGCCAGTTGAAGAGCGCGGTGCGAACGCCCCCGATGTGGAGCGCCCCTGTCGGGCTCGGTGCCATGCGTACGCGGACACTCATCGTCTGCCTATGGTAGAGCCGTGCCGCTCGCACTCGTCTCCGACATCCACGGCAACGACGCCGCGCTCGCCGCGGTCGTCGCCGAGCTCGAGCGCCTGGGGATCGACCGGGCCGTGTGCCTCGGTGACGCCGTGCAGCGCGGCCCGGAGCCGCGCGAGGTGCTCGACCGACTCGCCGCGCTCGGCTGGCCCGTCATCCTCGGCAATGCCGACGACTTCCTGCTCGAGGTGCCGACCGACTCGCCGGAGCCGATCACCGAGGCGCAGCTCGAGCGCCGCGCGTGGACGCTGTCGCAGCTCGAGCCGCGCCACCTCGAGCAGATTCGCTCGTTCGCGCCGACGCTCGACATCGAGCTCGACGGCGGCCTCACGCTCCGCGCCTTCCACGGCTCGCCGCACTCCTACGACGACGTCCTGCTCCCCGAGACCCCTGACGCGCAGGCCGAGCAGCACTGGGGCGGCTCGGGCGTCGACCTGCTCGCCGGCGGCCACACACATCTCCAGTGGACGAGAACCGTCGACGGCGCGCTCTACGTCAATCCCGGCTCGGTCGGCTTCGCGTACGACCGCTTCGACGACGCCCC
>JBGPLW010000209.1:0-5179 GCA_041486645.1 Gaiellaceae bacterium
ACGCCCGGGGCGCCGACGAGCGTCCCGGGGAAGACGGTCCCGTCCTCGAGGACGAGTGCTGCCGAGCGGCTCATGGCTTGCATCTTATGCGGATTTATGCGTATTATGCAAGTCATGCCAACGCTGGCGATCCTCGGGGCCTCGGGGTACTCCGGGCAGGAGACCCTCGACCGGGCCCTCCGCCACCCGGAGCTCGAGGTCGTCGCCCTCGGCTCGGACTCGCTCGCGGGCTCGTCGGCCTCGGCTCTCGACGTGCGCCTGAACGGCTCGCTGCCCGCTTTCGTCCCGAACGACGAGGCCGCGGGCTCGGGCGCCGACCTGCTCGTCCTCTGTCTCGGCAACGAGCGGGCGGCCGCGTTCGAGCCGCCGGCGGGCGCCGTCGTCGTCGATCTCTCCGGCGCGCACCGGCTCGACGCGTCGCTCTATCCGGAGTGGTACGGCTTCGAGCATCCGCGGCCGGGCGCATGGAGCTATGCGATTCCGGAGCTGTGGCCGCCGGACGGCCCTCTGATCGCGAACCCCGGCTGTTATGCGACCGCGGCGATCCTCGCGCTCGCGCCGCTCGTCGACGCGATCGACCGCACGAACGTCGTCGTCGACGCGAAGTCGGGCGTCTCGGGGGCCGGCCGCGAGCTGAAGGCGAGCTCGCACGCGGGCTTCGTGCTCGAGAACGTCTCGCCGTACCGCGTCGGCACGCACCAGCACGCGCCTGAGATCGCGCAGGCGCTCGGCTTCCCCGTGTGCTTCGTCCCGCACCTGCTCCCCGTGCGCCGCGGGCTCCTCGCCACATGTTACGTCCGCCCGACCGCCGAGCTCCGCGGCCTGCTCGAGGAGGCGTATGCGGCGAGCGACGTCGTGCGCGTGCTCCCGGAAGGCGTCGCGCCGGAGATCGCGCGCGTGCAGCACACCGACTGCGCCGAGATCGCGCTCTTCGAGGACGGTCCGACGGAGCACGCAGTCGTCGTGTGCGCGCTCGACAACCTCGGCAAGGGCGCGGCCGGCCAGGCGCTCCAGAACGCGAACCTCGCGCTCGGGCTCGACGAGACGCTCGGCCTGCGGCTCACCGGAGTGCTCGTATGAGCGTCACCGCTGCCAAGGGCTTCGTCGCGAGCGGCGTGCACTGCGGGATCCGGAAGAAGGATCGCCTCGATCTCGCGCTCGTGCGCTCGCTCGTGCCCGCGACCGGGGCGGGGATGTTCACGGCGAACCGGATGCTCGCCGCGCCGGTGACCGTCTGCAAGGAGCACCTCGCGCTCGCGCAGCCACAGGCCGTCGTCACGAACTCGGGTGTCGCGAACGCCGCGACCGGCGAGCGTGGCGTGCTCGACGCGCTCGCGACCGCCGCCGAGACCGCGCGGCTCCTCGATCTCGACACCGAGGAGGTGCTCGTCCTCTCGACCGGCGTGATCGGCGCGCCGCTGCCGCTCAGCAACGTCGTGTCGGGCGTGCGCTCGGCGGCCGCGGAGCTCTCGGAGCAGGGCGGCACGGACGCGGCGACCGCGATCATGACGACCGACACGTACGCGAAGGAAGCGGTTGCGCACGGCACCGGCTTCACGGTCGGTGGGATGGCGAAGGGCTCCGGGATGATCCATCCGCAGCTCGCGACTATGCTCGCGGTGCTGACGACCGACTACCCGCTCGAGGCCGGCGAGGCGATCGAGTTCCTGCGCCCCGCGGTCGACACGAGCTTCAACGCGATCTCCGTCGACGGCGAGTGCTCGACGAACGACACCGTGATCCTGCTCGCGAACGGGGCGAGCGGCGTGCAGCGGACGCCGGAGACCGACGAGGAGTTCGCCGCGTGCGTGCGCGTCGTGTGCGGTGAGCTCGCGAAGCACATCGTCGCGGACGGGGAGGGTGCGACCGTCCTCGCCGAGATCGCTGTCCGCGGTGCCGCGAGCGAGCCGCAGGCGCGCGCGATCGCCGAGCGCGTCGCAACGTCGCCGCTCGTGAAGACGGCGCTCTACGGACACGACGCCAACTGGGGTCGCATCGCCGCCGCGGCCGGCTCGGCGAAGTTCAACGGCGGCTTCGCCGAGCTCGACCCGGCTCTGCTCTCGATCATGATCGACAACGTGCCGGTGCTCGTCGCCGGGCGCCCGACGGGCGACGAGCCGGCGCTCCTGAACGGCCACTGCGCGATCGACATCGACCTCGCGCTCGGCGACGGCGCCGCCACGTACCTGACGACGGATCTCTCGTACGACTACGTGAAGATCAACGCGGAGTACCGGACATGATCGTGCTCAAGGTGGGCGGGGCGTCGACGGGCGGCGTCGCGGAGGCGATCGCGGCGCTCGACGAGCCCGTGTGCGTCGTGCACGGCGCCGGCCCGCAGATCTCCGAAGAGATGACACGGCGCGGGCTCGAGGTGGTGTTCGTCGGCGGACGGCGCGTGACGACGGCGGCAGGGCTCGAAGTCGTGCGCGAGAGCTTCGCAGCCGTGAGCGCGGCCGTGTGCGCCGCGGTCGGCCCACTCGCCCTGCCGCTCGCGGGCGACGAGATCGGGCTCGAGGCGGAGCAGCTGCCGGAGCTTGGGCTCGTCGGCCGCCCGCTCCCGTGCGCGCCCGCCGCCGTGCTCGACGCCCTCGCGGCCGGTCGCATCCCGGTCGTCTCGCCGCTTGCGCGAGGCCCGCTCAACGTGAACGCCGACGAGATGGCGTCTGCGCTCGCCGTCGGCATCGGCGCCTCGAGGATCAGCTTCCTCACGGACGTGCCGGGCGTCTACCGCGACGGCGAGCTCGTCCGCTCGATCGACGCGCATCGCGCGCAGACGCTCGTCGACGGCGGCGTCTTCGACGGCGGCATCGTCCCGAAGCTCCTCGCAGCAGCGCTCGCCGCGCGGAATGGCGTCGCCGCTGACATCGGCGTCACGGCGGTGGTCGCGTGAGCGCAACGCTTCAGAACGCATTGCTGCCGACATATCCGTCGACGCGGGTCACCTTCGTCGACGGTGAAGGCATGCGGCTCTTCGACGACGCGGGACGCGAGTACCTCGACTTCGCGGCGGGCATCGCCGTTGTCGGGCTCGGCCACCGGCATCCGGCACCGCTCGCCGCCGCGCACGCGCAGCTCGACCGGCTCTGGCATGTCTCCAACCTCTACGGCACCGAGCCGGCGCGCGAGCTCGCTGCGGCGCTCTCGGAGCGCTTCGGCGGCGCGCAGGCGTTCTTCTGCAACTCCGGTGCCGAGGCGAACGAGGCGGCGCTGAAGTACGCGCGGAAGGCGACCGGCAAGACCGGCGTGATCGCGCTCGAGCAGAGCTTCCACGGCCGCACCGCCGGCGCGCTCTCGGTCACCGGGCAACCCGCGAAGCGCGGTGCGTTCGAGCCGCTCCTCGCCGGCGCACGCTTCGTGCCGCCGAACGACGTCGACGCGTTGCACGCGGCGATGTCCGACGACGTCGGGCTCGTGCTGCTCGAGCCCGTGCTCGGCGAGGGCGGGGTCATCCCGCTCGAGCCGGCGTTTCTCGCCGCCGCGCGCGAGCTCGACGCCCTGCTCGCCTTCGACGAGGTGCAGACCGGCGTCGGCCGCACCGGGACGTTCTTCGCCTTCGAGCAGCTCGGCGTGCGACCCGACCTCCTTACGCTCGCGAAGGGCCTCGCGAACGGCCTGCCGATCGGCTGCCTGCTCGTCGCAGACGACGTGGCGGGCGCGTTCACGCCCGGCGACCACGGCTCGACCTTCGGCGGCAATCCCGTCGTCTGCGCCGCCGCACTCGCGGTCTGCAACACCGTCGGCGACGACCTGCTCGCGAACGTGCGCGCGAACGGCGAACGGCTCTGCGCCGGGCTCACCGGCCTGCCGCACGTCGTCGAGGTGCGCGGGCGCGGCCTCCTCGTCGGCGCGGAGCTCGACGTGCCGGCTCAGCCTGTCGTCGACGCAGCCCTCGATGCCGGCCTCGTCTGCCTCACCTCGGGCGCGAACGTTCTGCGCCTCGCGCCGCCGCTCGTGGTCGACGCGACGGAGGTCGATCGTGCCCTCGCGATTCTCACGGAGGTGTTGAACGCATGAACCGCAACGAACGCCACGCCGCGATCCTGCGACTCGTCCGCGAGCAGCCTCTGTCGACACAGACGGAGCTGGCGGACGCCTTGCGGCGCGAGGGCCACGAAGTCGTGCAGACGACCGTGTCGCGCGACATCCACGAGCTCGGTCTGATCAAGGTGCGCCATGCGAGCGGCCGGCTCGTCTACGCGTTCGCCGAGGACGGCGGTTACAGCGAAGAGCTCTCGGACGCGCTGACGCGCTGGGCGCTGACGGTCGAGCCGAGCGGCAACCTCGTCGTGGTCACGACGCCGTACGGCTATGCGAGTGCGCTCGCGCAGGCGATCGACACGGCCCGGCATCCGCACATCGCCGGCACGATCGCCGGCGAGAACACCGTGATGCTCGTCTCGCGCGAGCCGATCACCGGCCGGGAGCTCGCCGACGAGATCCGCGCGCAGCGGTTGCAGGGGGCTGCATGAGCGTAGGCTCGACGGAGCTCAACAAGGAGCGGAGGCGCCGGCTTTGCCGGCGCCGGGAGCGGGCATGAGCATCGGCACCGCACCGCAGGGCGTCATCCTCGCCGCGCTCCCCATCGGCGAGCGTGTTGGCATCGCCTTCTCCGGCGGCCTCGATACCTGTTGCGCGCTCGCCTGGATGCGCGAGCGCGGCGCGATCCCCTACGCGTTCACCGCCGACCTCGGCCAGTACGACGAGCCCGACATCGACGCCGTCCCGGAGCGCGCGCGGCGGTACGGCGCCGAGGACGCCGTGCTCGTCGACTGCAAGGAGCCGCTCGTCCGCGAAGGCTTCGCCGCGCTTCAGTGCGGCGCGTTCCACATCCAGACGGCAGGGCGGCGCTACTTCAACACGACGCCGCTCGGGCGCGCCGTCACGGGGACGCTCCTCGTGCAGGCGATGGCCGAGCACGGCGTCGACATCTGGGGGGACGGCTCGACGTACAAAGGCAACGACATCGAGCGGTTCTACCGCTACGGCTTGCTGGCAAACGCGGACCTCCGGATCTACAAGCCGTGGCTCGACGAGGCCTTCGTCGAGGAGCTCGGCGGCCGGCGGGAGATGAGCGAGTGGCTCGACGCGCGCGGGCTGCCGCACGGCGCCACTGTGGAGAAGGCGTACTCGACCGACGCGAACATCCTCGGCGCGACGCACGAGGCGAAGGACCTCG
>JBGPLW010000210.1:0-5173 GCA_041486645.1 Gaiellaceae bacterium
GAAGGCCCGTTCGGCGACCACACGGGCTACTACACGCCGGCCGAGCCGTTCCCGATCTTTCACGTGACCGCGATGACGATGCGCCGCGATGCGATCTATCCGTCGATCGTCGTCGGCAAGCCGCCGCAGGAGGATGCGTGGCTCGGGAAAGCGACGGAGCGCATCTTCCTGCCCGCGATCCGCGCGACTGTCCCCGAGATCGTCGACTACGACCTGCCCGTCGCCGGCGGGTTCCACAACTGCTGCATCGTCTCGATCAAGAAGGCCTTCCCCGGCCATGCGCAGAAGGTGATGCACGCGATCTGGGGTCTCGGGATGCTCTCGCTGACGAAGTCGATCATCGTCGTCGACGCGCACGTCAACGTCCACGACTACTACCAGGTGCTGTTCTACGCGGGTGCGAACGTCGACCCGAAGCGGGACATCGTGATCTCCGAGGGGCCGCTCGACCACCTCGACCACGCGCCCGAGCGCCAGTTCATCGGCGGCAAGCTCGGCATCGACGCGACGGCGAAGTGGCCGGAGGAGGGCGCGCGGCCGTGGCCCGACGAGATCGAGATGAGCCCGGAGATCCGCGACCTCGTCGACCGGCGCTGGGTCGAGTATGGGATCGAGTCGGTTCCCGGAGCGGCGAACGGCGGAGTCGGTAAGACTTCCCGCTCGTTGCGCCAACTGCTACGACATTGACGCCCGGGAGGGCGCGGGATTGAATCACGACCGGATGGCGGATCAGACAGACCACCACGACGAGCCTCACCTGCCATCGCCGACCCTGTGGCCGATCGGCTTCGCGATCGGCGTCGCGGTGGCCCTCGTCGGGCTGATCATCAATCCGCTCTGGATCTCGACGATCGGCGGCGTGATCGCGGTCGTCTTCGGCGCGCTCTGGGCGCGCGGCGCCACCGCCGAGCTACGCGGGCGGCCCGTCGAGATCGAGCCGGAGCGCCGCAGCCCCGCCGCCGCCGTACAGCACGATGAGCCGGGCCGGCGGTTTCCGCGGAGCAAGTTCCTCGAGGGCGCGACCCTCGGCCTCGGCGGTGTGATCGGCGGCATCGTCACCGTGCCCGTCGCCGGCTTCGCGCTCCTGCCGCCGTTCCTCGGCCAGAAGCGGCACGAGGTCGACCTCGGCCCGATCACCGACTTCGCGGAGGGGCAGTGGTACGTCGCGACCTTCATCGTCGACCCGAAGCAGGGCGAGGTCTCGAGCCGGACGGCATTCATCCGCAACAACGGCGCCCTCACCACCGGCGGCTCGTCGGTGCCGAGCTTCACGATCATCTCGAACCGGTGCGCCCATCTCGGCTGTCCCGTGCAGGCGAACGGCCCGAGCGGACAGATCCTCGGCATGAAAAACATCGTGCAGCACACAGCCAACGGCAAGGTCACGCTCGTCCCCGTCGTGCCGGCCGGCTTCGGCTGCCCGTGTCACGGTGGCCAGTACGACACGGAGGGCAACCGCACGGCGGGCCCGCCCGTGCGTGCGCTCGACCGCTACGGCTACCTCGTCAAGGACGGCCGCATCATTCTCACGAGCCAGTACTCCGTCTCGCACGTCGATTCGAGCGGTGCGCAGGCGCAGATCCACAAGTACAAGCTCGTCGGCCCCGGTGAGCACGTCGACGGTCCCGAGCAGCTCTTCTATCCGCTCAACCCGCCGCATCACTGATGGCCACTCGTCGACAGCCCACGCGCGCCGACATCCGCAGGCAGCGGATGCAGACGGCGATCGTCTATCCGATCGACTGGCTCGAGGAGCGGTCGGGGCTCGTCGGCGGCATCAAGTACTTCCTCTTCCGCAACGTCCCGGCGGACTCGAACTGGATGCAGACGCTCGGATCGGCGACGCTTACGGCGTTCATCGTTCAGACCGTGACGGGCGTGATCCTCGCGATGTACTACCAGCCGACTCCGGGCGGGGCGTACTCGTCGATCCAGAACATCACCGACCATGTGACGATGGGCTGGCTCGTGCGCGGAATGCACCGTTGGGGTGCGAGCGTTTTCATCATTCTCTTGTTCCTGCACATGGGACGCGTGTTCCTGTTCGGTGCGTACAAGTACCCGCGCGAACTGAACTGGATCGTCGGCGTCGTGCTGCTCCTCTGCGGCATGCTCGAGGGCTTCACCGGCTATCTGCTGCCGTGGGACCAGACGGCGTACTGGGCGACCGTCGTCGGCATCAACTTGAACGGCACCGCGCCATTCCTCGGACCGTGGTTAGCGGGCTTCCTGAAGGGCGGCCAGGAGATCGGCGCCGACACGCTCACGCGCTTCTACTCGATCCACATGCTCGTCCTCCCCGGTGCGATCTTCGGCCTCATCGGGCTGCACCTGTATCTCGTCATCCGGCTCGGCGTCACCTCGCCGCCGTGGTCGAAGGAAGCCGCGGGCGAGCCGACGACGGACGAGCAGCAGCCGCTGCGCGCGGGTCTCACGCAGCCGTCGGCGCGCGGCGCAGGAGGTCGTGACTGATGGCGACCACCCCCGCTCCCGGCAAGCCGTCGAACCTCGAGCAGAACCGCGCGCAGTTCGCGCGCTACAAGAAGGACGTCAAGGAGCGCGGCAAGCCGTTCTACCCGTACGCGATGTTCCACGACACGGTGATGAGCCTCGTTGTCGTCTCCGTCATCGCCGGGCTCGCGACGGTCTGGAAGTTCACGTCGTGGGGGCCGCACCACGACGGCCTGCATCAGGGCATCCTCGGCCCGGAGTACACGGCACCTGCCGACCCGGGAACGACGAACTTCGTGCCGCGTCCGGACTGGTACTTCTACTTCCTCTTCTATCTCCTCCGGATCTTCAAGTGGCCAGAGTCGGTGTTCCTCGGCACGGTCGGCGTGCCGACGATCGCGCTCATCCTGCTGATCGCCATCCCGTTCTACGACCGCCGTCGCGAGCGGCGCCTGCTCCGCCGTCCGGTTGCAGTCGTCGGCGCGGTGCTCGTGGTCCTCTCGATGGCGGTTCTCACGTGGAAGGGAGCAACGGCCTCCGAAGCGCTTGCCTCTGAGGTCGCCGCCGACGTGCCGCACTGGATCTCCGCCGAGAAGCTGCCCGCGAATGCCCAGCCCGGAGCGAGTCTCTTCGCGGCCGCCGGCTGCACCGCGTGCCACACCTACCTCGGCACCGGCTCGTCGAACCTCGCCGCACCGGATCTCACCTCGATCGGCACCCGCAACCTCGGCATCGACTTCCAGGTCAGGCACCTGAAGTGCCCGTCCTGCGTGAATCCGGGCTCGCCGATGCCGAAATTCGAGTCGCTCGGGGACAAACGGCTCCACGATCTGGCCGTCTTCCTCGAGGCATCGAAGGGGAAGCGCTAAAACCGGTCAGAAGCTGACGCTTTTTCCCGGATTAGGCGCACGCATGACGCGACCGTAGGTTGGCTCCGGCGAGAGCGCGGTCTCGCCTCCGCCGTCGTGCTGGCTTACCACCAAAGACCGTCCGAAAAGCGGTCCTTTGCGCCAGAAGCGGCACAATCCCTCTCATGAACGTCTTTCTCGGCATTACAGGCGCCTCGGGAGCGCCCTATGCCGCCCGCCTGATCGAGGCGCTCACCGCGGCCGATTGCGAGCTCGGCATCTCCGCGTCGAGCGCGGGAATCGAGGTGCTCGCCACGGAGCTCTACGGGAACGCGCGGCTCTCACGCGACGAGACGCTCGCGCGGCTGCTCGAACACGCGCCGAACGCGACCCTCTACGACCCGAACGACTGGAAGTCACCGTATGCGTCCGGCTCTGCGAAGGTCGATGCGTACGTGATCTGCCCGTGCTCGATGGGGACGCTCGGGACGATCGCCTCCGGTGCGATGCAGAACCTCATCCATCGTGCCGCGTCGGTGGCGCTCAAGGAGGAGCGGCGCCTCGTCCTGATGCCGCGCGAGACGCCGCTGTCGGTCATCCATCTCCGCAACATGCTCACGCTGCGCGAGGCGGGCGCGACGATCCTCTTCCTCGCGCCGGGCTTCTACCACGGAGCCGAGACGGTCGACGACCTCGTCGACTTCGTCGTCGGCCGTGCGCTCGACCAGCTCGGGCTCGAGAACACGCTCACGAAGCGGTGGGGGCAGTGACCGCCGAAACAGGAACGCTTCCGGCCGACGGCGTCCGCCGGATGTTCGACCGCATTGCACCCGTCTACGACGTGATGAACCACGTGATGACGGCGGGTCTCGACCGGCGGTGGCGCCGCATCACGATCGAGGAGACGGTTCGCGGTGACGACCGCACGCTCGATGCGTGCTGCGGCACCGGCGACCTTGCGATCGGCGCGCGTGCGCACGGCGCCGAGGTCGTCGGCCTCGACTTCTCCGAGCAGATGTTGGAGCGCGCCAGGCGGAAGGCGCCGCAGATCGAGTTCGTGCAGGGCGACGTCCTCGCACTGCCGTTCGACGATGCGTCGTTCGACTCGGCGACGGTCGGCTTCGGCGTGCGCAACGTCGAAGATCTCGAAGCAGGCATCCGTGAGCTGCGCCGCGTCCTGCGTGAAGGCGGACGGCTCGGCATCCTCGAGATCACGACGCCCCGCGGCCGGCTCGCGCCGTTCTACCGCGTCTGGTTCGACCACGTCGTGCCGCTCCTCGGCAAGGTGCTGCCCGGCGGGTCGGCCTACACGTACCTTCCCGCGAGCGTGCGCCGCTTCCCTGGCCCGGACGCGCTCGCCGGGCTGCTCGAGCGCAACGGGTTCGCCGACGTGCGCTACCGCACGTTCGCCGGCGGCATCGTTGCGTTGCACGTCGGAGAAGCGCGATGAGCGCCCTCGAAGAGATCCGCGCGGCCGACGGGCTCGAGGAGTACCTCGACGCGCTCGAGGAGCGGCTCGCGCGCAGCGTCGCGAGCCACCCGGGTCTCGTCGCGGCCGTCGGCAACGAGGCGCTCGCCGCCGGTGGCAAACGGCTGCGACCGCTGCTCGTCTTCCTCTCGACGCCGCCGGGCCAGGAGCCCTCACTCGCCGCGGGCGTCGCCGTCGAGCTCGTGCACATGGCGTCGCTCATCCACGACGACCTGATCGACCGGGCGCACTTCCGCCGCGGCAAGGCCGCGGCATGGTCCATCCACGGGCCGGCCGCTGCCCGTGCGACCGGCGACTACCTGTTCGCGCGCGCGTTCGCGGAGCTGACGGCTACGAGGGACCCCGAGGCGGTTGCCGTCCTCGCCGACGCAACGCTATGCCTTGC
>JBGPLW010000211.1:0-5146 GCA_041486645.1 Gaiellaceae bacterium
AGCAACGGCCGCCGCACCAGGAAGCGCTCGGAGAAAATATCGGAAGTCAGCCGCTCGCGATCGATGCCTTCGGATTCGGCGATGCGGATGGCGATCATCTGCGCCGCGTAGTTCCACTCGTACACGGCGTGCGCGACGTCGAGGCCCTCGTAGCACTGAAGGCGGATCAGCCGCGCGCCGAGCGCGTGTGCCATCGCTTTCGCAGCCTCGGTCTTGCCGACGCCCGCCTCGCCTTCGAGGAGCAGCGGCTTCTCGAGCTTCGCCGAGAGGTACAACGCCGTCGAGAGCCCGCGGTCCGTGAGATAGGACGCGCCGGTGAGCGCAGACTCGAGCTCGTCGATCGAGGCAAACTGCACACGCGGAGCGTAGCGGGTTGGGCGGAACGCGTTTGACGCGGACGGCCGCGCAAGCGATAAATCCGGTATGGCGACCGAGGCTCTTGTTCCGAGTTCCGCTGCCGAAGCGGTGCAGCTCTTCGGCGACGGCACGGACGTCACGGTGTTCGCCGGCGGCACCATTCTCATGCCCCAGATCGCAGCGGGCCGTCTGAAGCCCAAGCGTGCGCTTCTTCTTCATCGGAGTGGGCTCGACGAGATTCGCACCGACGGGAACGTCGTCCGGATCGGCGCGATGGTGCCGGTCTCGGCGCTCGCGGACCTCCCGGACGGCCCCCTCGCGCGCTTCGCGCGGCAGGTCGCGGACCTCGAGGTTCGAGCTGCTGCCACCATCGGCGGCAATCTCTGCGCGCCGGCGGGCTACGAGGCGCAGCGCGGCGATCTCGGCGCGCCGCTGATCGCGCTCGGGGCGCGCATCCGCTCCGACGGCAAGGGCGGCGAGCGCACCGAGCCCGTCGAGGAATTCCTCGCCGGCGACCAGGTGGGCAGGCTCGTGCTCGAGATCGAGTTCGATGCGCCGTCCGGCGCCTGGTCGGCGCAGACGCTGCGCCGCCGGCACACGCACTCCTACGCGGTCGCAAACGTCGCGATCTGCTCGACTGCCGACGGCCTCCGCGTCGGCGTGTCGGGCGTCGCCCCGACAGCGGTGCGAGCTCGCGCCGTCGAGCAGAGCCGCAGCGCGGAGGATGTCTTGCAGGACGTCGACCCCGTCGACGACGCGGTCGCGAGCGCGGCGTACCGTCGCAAGATGCTGGTCTTGCTCGTTCGCCGCGCACTCGACGAAGTGGGGAACGCATGAGGCTTACGGTCAACGGTCGCGAGCACGAGATCAGGAGCGAGCCGCTTACCGCGCTCCTCCACGTGCTGCGCGAGGAGCTCGAGATCACGAGCCCGAAGGCGGGCTGCCAGCAGGGCGGCTGCGGCACGTGCACCGTGCTTGTGAACGGGGAGCCGCGCAGATCCTGCTTGACGCCGGTTGTCATGGTCGACGGCGCGTCGATCACGACGCTCGAGGGTCTCGGCGAGGCGGAGGATCTCTCGCCGGTGCAGGCCGCGTTCCACAACAAGTACGCGGCGCAGTGCGGTTTCTGCACGCCTGGAATGGTCGTTGCCGCGACCGCGCTCATCGAGCGCAAGGGCGGCGCGGTCGATCGCGACGAGGTGCTCGAGGCTCTCGGCGGCCACTACTGCCGTTGCACCGGTTACGTGAAGATCGTCGACGCGGTGATGGCCGCGTCGCGCGGTGAGGTCGAAGCCGACGTGCTCGTCGAGGGGAGCGCGGCATGAAGGCCGTCGGCGCGCGGCTTCCGCGGTACGACGGCGTCGGCCATGTGACCGGCCGGACGCAGTACGTCGACGACGTGCGCGTCGGGCGGACGCTCTGGGTGAAGGCGCTGCGCTCGCCGCTCCACAACGCCGTGATCACGAAGCTCGACACGTCGAAGGCAGAGGCGATGCCGGGCGTGTACGCGGTCATCACGCACGACGACGTGCCGCGGAACGTGTACGGGCACCTCGAAGGGCTCGGTGTCCCGGGCGACGAGCCGCTGCTCGCAGACGGCGAGGTGCGCTACAAGGGCCAGCCGATCGCCGCGGTCGCAGCCGAGTCGGAGGAAGCCGCGCAGGCTGCCGTCAAGGCGATCGAGATCGTGTACGACGAGCGGCCGGCGCTCTTCGACATCCGCCTCGCGCTCGATCCCGACGCGCCGAAGATCCACCAGTGGGGCAACGTCTATCCGCACTACGGCCCGTACAACCACCGCCGCGTCCGCAAGGGCGACATCGACTGGGCGTTCGACAAGGCCGACACGATCGTCGAGGGCGTCTACCGTCCGCAGGCGATCGAGCAGATGCCGATGGAGACGCAGGTCGCGCTCGCGGTGCCGGAGGCGAACGGGCGTCTGACGATCTACTCGTGCACGCAGGCGATGTACTTCTCGATGGGCGTCGTCGCGGCGCACCTCGAAGTTCCGTTGAACAAGCTGAAGTTCGTCGGCGGCACCGTCGGCGGCGGCTTCGGTGGCAAGGTCGACACGGCCGCCGACACGATCTGCGCGCTGCTCGCGCTGAAGGCACGCCGCCCGGTCAAGTGGCGGTGGACGCGCGAAGAGGAGTTCCTCGCGTCGTCCACCCGCGCCGCCTGGCACATCGAGATCGCCGACGCGGTGACGAGCGACGGCTGGATTCTGGGCCGGCGAATGGTGACGCTCCACGACTCGGGCGCGTACGCGCGCTTCTCGCCGTACGGCGTCACGAAGCACGCGTTCCACCACTCGGGCGCGTACACGATCCCGAACCTGCGTTTCGACGGCTTCGTCTGTTTCACGAACCGCGTCCCGTCCACCGCGATGCGCGGTTTCGGCGTCACGTCCGTGTCGTTCGCGGTGGAGACGCACCTGACGCGGGTCGCGAGCGTGCTCGGCCTCGACCCGTGGGAGTTGCGGTTGCGAAACGCGAACCGGATCGGCGACACGACCGGCAACGGCGTAACCCTCAAGGATCCGTCGACGGTGCCCGTCACGCTCGCCGCCGCGGAGCGCGTCGGCATCGAGCTGCCCGCCCAGTACCGGGAGATGACGTCCGAGCCGCGCTCCGGCGCGCTGCTGCCCGAGCACCTCGTCGCGCAGCAGCGGCTGAACGGGGAGGGGGCCTGATGGCGAAGCACCGCGGTCGCGGGTTCGCGACGATCGAGTATCCGACGGGCATGAACCAGAACGGCGACCCGTCGCAGGCGTGGATCAAGCTCAAGCCGGACGGCCGCGTCGACGTCTTCTCCGGCACGGTCGATATCGGCCAGGGGTCGAAGACCGTGCATACGCAGATCGTCGCCGACGCTCTCGGCGTGCCGTACGACTGGGTGACGATGGACAACACGAACACCGACTCGTCGGCTGTCTGCACCGGCACCTTCGCCTCGCGCGGGACGTTCATCGGCGGCAACGCTGTGCGTCTCGCCGCAGAGCGCGTGCGCGAACGCATCCTCGACATCGCCTCGAAGGAGCTCGAGATCGACGCGAGCGACCTCGAGATCGCGAACGGCGAGGTGACCGCGAAGGGCGCGCCGCAGAAGTCGATCAACGTCGCCGACGTCGCGGGCGCCGCCACGTACAACTACGGCGAGCTGATCAGCGGCTCGTCGACCGCGTTGAAGCCGTTCGCCGACGTCGACGACGCGACCGGCCAGGTCGAGATCGAGCCGCACTCGGCGATCTCGTACGCCGCGTGCGTCGCCGAGGTGGAGGTCGACGACGAGACGGGCGACGTCGTCGTGCTGAAGATGGTGCAGGTGTACGACGTCGGCCGCGCGATCAACCCGACGCTCGTCGAAGGGCAGATCGAGGGCGGCGCGATCATGGGCCTCGGTCTCGGCCTGACCGAGGCGAGCTATCCGCACTACCCGTCGCCCGAACACCGCGGCGGCGAGTTCGGCGCGTACCTCGGCCCGGCGATGGAGGATTTGCCGGAGCTCGACAACGTCATCCTCGAGAACCCGTCCGAGGACGGTCCGTTCGGCGCGAAGGCGATCGGCGAGATGGCGAACAACGCGCAGCCGCCGGCGATCGCGAACGCGATCTTCGACGCGATCGGCGTCTGGGTCACGGAGATGCCCGCGACACCGGAGCGGGTGCTCGACGCGCTCGAGGCGAAGCGCGAGGGGCGTCGCGACGGCAAGCGCGTGATCTTCGACGAGCACATCTCGGCGAGGACGCTCTCGTCGAACGACGGCGCGGGCTTCTACGGCGTCGATGCCTGAGTCGACCCCGTTTCGCACCTGGAACGGCCGTGACTCCTGGGAGTTCGTCGACGGCGTGCGTCTGCATGCGATCGGCGGCGAGCAGGTGCTGCTCTGTAAGGTTCGCTACGAGCCCGGCAAGCAGGTGCCGTGGCACGTCCACGAAGACGCGGAGCAGGTGATGTTCATCCTCGAGGGCGGAATCGAGATGACGATCGAGGACGAGACGAAGACGCTCGGCGTGGGTGACGTCGTGGTCGTGAACCGCGGCCGGCAGCACAAGGTCTACTCCGAGAACGGCGTCACCTTCATGGAGGCGCTCGCCCCGGTTCCGCTCGACCACGTTCCCGACAAAGAGCTCGACCTCGTCCTCGGCCCGGACGGCGGCTCGCAGCACGTGGCGAAGTAATGCCGTTGGTACGCGTCGAGCTGTTCGAACGCCGGCTGACGCCGGAGCTCGAGTCGAAGCTCATCGAGCGCATGACCGAGACGCTGCTCGAGGTGCTCGAGGCTCCCGAGCTGAAGGAGCACACATGGGTGATCGTCGAGGGTCACGACGCGCATCGCTGGGGCCGCAACGCCAAACCGTGGGACGAAGGAGGAAGCTGAGATGCCGTTCGTCGAAGTGAAGCTCTACGACAAGCGCGTCACCGAGGAATCGGTGCCGAAGATCATCGAAGCGATGACGGCCGCACTGGCCGAGTCGTCAGGCGCCGCCCGCGAGCACATCCAGGTGGTCGTCCAGGGCGTCTCGCCCAAGCACTGGGGCGTCGCCGGCAAGCCGCAGGGCTAGCTCGACCGGCTCACCGCTGCGCACCACCTCCGCCGTCTCGCGCGCGTGCAGCAGCGTCGTCCGGACGATCAGCTTCGCGCGCGCGAAGTTGTCGAGCACCGTCGGCACCGGCGCGACGGCACGGCCGAACGCGTAGCCCGCCGCGTTCCGTCCGATCTGCCGGTACGACGCAAGCGTCAGCGAGGGCGCCATCCCGAAGAGCTCGAGGTTGTCGAGCGGCTCGAG
>JBGPLW010000212.1:0-5127 GCA_041486645.1 Gaiellaceae bacterium
ATGACAGCCGAAGGCCCGGGTCGCGAAGGCGCCCCGTCGCTGACCTCGCTCCCGAAGTTCGAGGACATCCCTGCACGCGGGGACGGCCTCGACGCGGAGCGTGTGCGCGAGGCCTTCGACGCCTTCCGGCGCCACGCCGCCCAGCTCCAGGCGCAGCTTCGCGTCCTCCAGGCTGCCGGCCGCTCGTCGACCGTCGAGGCGAGCGGGCACGCCGTCCGCATGGATGCCCTCCACCTGATCCGTGCCGCGGCGGAGTTCGCCGACACGATCGAGCGCGACGCGCAGAACGCTTCCGCCGCGCAGCTCGGGACGACCGAGGTAGAAGTGCGTCGCCGCCAGACCGACCTCCAGGAGCGCGAGGCCGAGCTCGAGCGCTATCGCCAGGAGAGCGAGCGCCAGCGCAGCGAGCTGCTGAATGCGGCGCGGAACGAGTCGCGCGAGCTTCTCTCGAAGTCGCACGCAGATGCGACGCGCGAGCTCCAGGAGGCGGAGGCGAAGGGCAACCGGCTTCTCGAGCAGTCACGCCACCAGGCCACCGAGCTCACGAACGCGGCGCGCGCCGAGGTCGAGCAGACGCTCGAGTGGGCCCGGGCGCAGGGCGGCGCCATCCTTGCCCGTGCGCAGCACGGCGCCGAGCAGCTTCTCGCCGCCGCCGGTCTCGGCCAGGACGCGATCGGTGCGGTCGCGAAGGCGATCGTCCAGGCCGCGGAGCGTGCGTCCGAGCAGGCTCGCCCGCAGCCGCCGGCAGCGGCATACGTCGCCCCGGCGGCCGTGCCGACGCACGCACCGGACCAGGAGTCCGAGCCGTCGCCGCCTTCTTCATCGTCACCGCCGCCTCCTCCCGAGCGCACCGACACCTAGCCGTAGGCTCTCCGCATGCGCCGCGTCTTCGGCCCCCGCACCGCCATCGAGGCGGCGTTTCTCGTCGCCGTGCCGGTCGTCTCGCTTGCCGTCGGGCTCGGCCCATACGGGATCATCGCCGCGAGCGCCGTCGGCTATCTCCTCGTGCTGCTGCTCGAAGCGCTGCTCTGGCGCGAGAAGCCGGCGCTCGCCATGCCGCGCTTCCGCCGGGCTCGCCCGCCGCGCCCGGCGGAAGCGCCGGCCGCGCAGCCGGTGGCCGAGCCCGCGCCTGCACCGGTGGCGGCCGCGCCCGTTCCGGCTGCGGAGCCCGCGCCCGTCGTTCCGGAGCCCGTGGTGGAGCCGGAGCCCGTGCCCGCGCCGGAGCCCGTGCGCGTGCTCCAGCCGGTCCCCGATCTCGAGCCGGAGCCCGAACCGGTGCCGGAACCGGAGCCCGAGTACGAGCCGGCGGCGGCCGTCATCCCGATCGGCGTCGGCGCCGATCCACGGAACTGGAACCTCTGGGATCTCGAGCGGCTCACCCGCGAGGCCGCCGGCGGCGACGTGGCGCGGGACGAGGAGCGGACGTTCCTTCTCATGTACCTCCGTGAGTTCGCCGGGCCGGACGGCCTGCTGCCCGTCGACTTCGACAGCCTCGTCCGCGACAGCTTCGGCGAGCTCGTGGGCGCGCGATGACGGCCTTCGCGGGCCCACGCGCCGCCATCCTCGCCGGCATCGCGCTCCTCGGCATCGCGATCGCAGTCGCCGTCTCGCAGCGTGGCGGCAAGAGCGACTCCGCCGCGTCGCCGGCGGGGCAGTGGTACACGGCGATGGCCGCGCCGTATACGCGCACGAAGGCGAAGAAGGGCGCGTGCGGAATCGTCGTCGGGCCGAACACGCCCGGCGTCGCGCACCCTGTCCTCCCGTGCGGCGTGAAGATCTATCTCGAGTTCCGTGGCCGCGAGGTCCTGACGCAGGTCGTCGATCACGGTCACACCGCTCCCGGCAGGACGTTCGACGTCACGCTCCCTGTCGCAAAGCTGCTCGGCTTGGAAGGGACGCAGACGATCCGCTGGCGTTTCGCGTCGTAAGCGCTACGCTGCGACGCAGTCGACCCTGTTCGTGGGTCTGGGTTTCAATGTAGAACCAACGCCTACATGAAGGGAGCCGGCGTCCCGACCGAGGCTTTCGCCGAAGAGAGGCACGGTGCCCACTTGTGAACTCGGTTCACATAGCTCGGACACATCGGCAGGGTGGATTTGCGAAGGGGGGTCTCGACCCCCCTTCGCGCTACCGTGACTCGATGCTCGAGGCGTTCGGAGATTCGACGCGGGGCGGCGAGTGGGCTGCGGTGCGGCTGCTCGTCGACGGCGACCGGGTCGTCGAGGCCGACGCTCCCGGCGTCGAGCGGCCGCTTGCGGGCCTGACGCTGCTCGAGGCGGCCGCGGTCGGAGGCGAGACGCTCGCGGTCGACGCGCTCGCAAACGCGCTCGGCCCGATCTTCCGCTGCGAGCCGCGTGCCGGCAGAACTGCCGTTGCGATGAGCGGCGGCGTCGACAGCGCGGTTGCGCTGCTGCGCGCCGCGCCGAACGCGATCGGCGTGACGCTCCGCCTCTGGCTCGACCCCGACGGCCCCGACGCCGAGCGCGCGTGCTGCTCACCTGAGGCGGTGATTGCCGCACGCGAGACCTGTCACCGTCTCGGCCTGCCGCACGTGACGCTCGACTTGCGCGAGGAGTTCCGGCGCGCGGTCGTCACGCCGTTCGTGCGCGGCTATGCGAGGGGCGAGACGCCGAACCCGTGCATCCGCTGCAACGGCAGCTTTCGCTTCGGAGAGCTGTTGGCGTTTGCGAAGCGCGCGGGCTGCGACCGTCTCGCAACAGGTCACTACGCCCGTCTCGCCGAGCACCGCGGCAGGCTGCTCCTGCACCGCGCGGCAGACGAGCAGAAGGACCAGTCGTACATGCTTGCGCGCGTCGATCCTGCGCGCCTCGAGCGCATCTGGTTCCCGCTCGGCGAGCAGGACAAGGAGACGACGCGCAGCGAGGCCGAGCGCGCAGGTCTCGAGGTCGCGCGCCGCGCGGAGAGCCAGGAGGCCTGCTTCCTCGCCGGTGACGACTACCGGGCCTTCCTCGGCAGGCACGGTCTCGAGCCGCGCGCCGGGAGCGTCGTCGACGAGCACGGCGCCGTGCTCGGGCAGCACGACGGTTTCTGGCGGTTCACGCCGGGGCAGCGCAAGGGCATCGGCGTATCGGCGGCGAAGCCGCTCTACGTGCTCGACGCCGACGCGGCGTCGAACGCGGTCGTCGTCGGCCCGCTCGGGTCGCTCGCGCGTCGTCGTATCGCCGCGTCCGGTCGCCTCTACGTCGACGTCGACCGCGCCGATGCGAAGCTTCGCTATCGGTCGCCCGCGCTCGCGGCGGCCGTATCAGCGCGGCCCGACGGCTTCGAGTTGAGCCTCGACGAGCCTGCCTACGGGGTGGCCCGCGGCCAGGCCGCGGTGCTCTACGACGGTGATGCGGTCGTGGGGTGCGGCACGATCTCGTCGGTCGACGCCGACTAGGATCAGAGGCAGATGCTTGTCGCCGCGTTCACGTGGGGTGATCTCTGGCGGCTGGCCCTTGCCGTGTTCCTCCTCTCGGTCGGGCTCTCGTTCGCCTACCTCCTCGTGCGGCTGGGCGGAACCGTTGCGCGCCTTTCTTCGTTCATCCAAGGGGCAGAACGTGAGGTGCTCCCGGTGATCAACAAGGTCGGAGGCAGCGTGGATCGAGTCAATGGGCAGCTCGACAAGGTCGACAAGATCACGGACAGCGCGGTCGACGCCGCGGACAGCGTCGACACAGCCGTGCGCGCGGTGAGCATGGCCGTGACGCGCCCGGTGCAGAAGCTCTCCGGCTTCGCCGCAGCCGTGAGCTACGGCGCATCCGATTTCAAGACGCGCCACGACTGGCGCCACGCTGTGCAGGCCGGCAAGGAAGCCGCCGCCCGGCGCGAGCGCGAGTTGAGTGAAGAGCTGCGCGACGCGGGCGAGAGCACATGAGCGACGAGATCACGCTCGTCGTCCCGGCGCAGGAGGACTTCCGGCAGATCGCGCAGCTCGTCCTCGGCGGCCTCGGAGTCCGCGCCGACCTGACGTACGAGGATCTCGACGACCTGCAGACAGCGCTCGGTGCGCTCCTCGGCTGCCGCGACGACGCCGGCGACATGCACATCCGCTTTGAGGTGCAGAACGACGCGGTGCGCTCGACGGTCGGCCCGTTCGCCGAGTCGCAACTCGACGAGCTCGAGAGTGACTCGACGGCGCTCGGGCTTCGCCGCGTTCTCGAGACGGTTGTTGACGGTTTCGAAGTGGAGAGGCGCGACGGCGATGCGTGGGTCGTGTTCACGAAGCACACGAACGCGGCCGCCGAGGCGACGAGCTGATGCCGCGGATCAACGACAAGATCCTCCTGCGGCGCTACCACGAGGAGGGCGACCTCGCCGCGCGCGAGCAGCTGATCGAGCAGTACATGTCGCTCGTGCGCTCGCTCGCCCGGCGGTACTCGTATCGCGGCGAGCAGTTCGAGGACCTCGTCCAGATCGGTGCGATCGGGTTGATCAAGGCGATCGACCGCTTCGATCTCGAGCGCGGTGTCGAGCTGACGACGTACGCGACGCCGAACATCATCGGCGAGATCAAGCGGCATTTCCGCGACAAGGGCTGGGCGGTGCGCGTGCCGCGCGGCCTGCAGGAGCTGAGTGTGCAGCTGTCGCGGCTCATGGATCAGCTGACGGTGCAGCTCAGCCGCTCGCCGACGATCGCGGAGCTTGCGAAAGCGTCGGGCTCGACCGAGGAACAGGTGCTCGAGGCGCTCGAGTCCGGCCGCGCCTACTCGTCGCTCTCGCTCTCGTCCGGAGGCGGGGCCGACGGCGAAGACGATCTCGATCCGCTCGAGTCGATCGGCACGGAGGAACCCCAGTACGCAGTATCGGAGGACCGCGCCGTGCTCGCCCCGGGGTTCCGGGCGCTCGACGACCGCGAGCGCAAGATTCTCCAGCTCCGTTTCTTCGAGGGCCTCACGCAGTCGCAGATCGCCGCACACGTCGGCATCTCACAGATGCACGTCTCGCGCCTCATCCGCCGCTCCCTCGAGAAGATCCGCGCCGAGATCGCCTCCGACGAAGAGACGAGCGCCCGCGCGTCCTGATCGGACACGCTCGCAAAGACGTAACCCTTTCAGGCGAGGGGTCTGGCCCGGGCCTGACCCCTGCCGGGAACCGCTAGAGCGAGGCGAAGCCGAAGTCGAGCAG
>JBGPLW010000213.1:0-5116 GCA_041486645.1 Gaiellaceae bacterium
AGCGGGTTGATGCGCTGCTGCACGTCGAGGTGCGCGTTCTGCATCTCGACGTAGACGGAGTCCTTGCCGAAGATCGTCGAGAGGCGGTCGAGCTCGCTCTCGGCGTCGTCGGCGCGCCCTTCCTCGAGCGCCTTGCAGACGCGGCCCGAGAGGCAGCCGGAGAGCGCGACGAGCCCGGTCGAATGCCGGTCGAGAAGCTCCCAGTCGACGCGCGGCTTGTAGTAGTAGCCCTCGAGGTAGCCGAGCGAGCTGAGCTTGATCAGGTTCGCGTAGCCCTCGTTGGATTCGGCGAGGAGTGTCAGGTGCGCGTAGCCCTTCTGCTGGGCCTTGCGGTCGTCGGCGACGTAGACCTCGCAGCCGAGGATCGGCTTCACGCCCTGCGCTTTCGCCTCCCGGACGAGGTCGATCGCGCCGGCGAGCGAGCCGTGGTCGGTGAGCGCCACCGCCGGCATCTCGAGCTCGGCCGCGCGGGCCGCAAGCGCCGGGATCCGGCAGGCCCCGTCGAGGATCGAGTACTCCGAATGGACGTGGAGATGGACGAAATCGGGCGCAGCAGGCACGGAAGCTCATCCTAGAGAGACGGTCCGCTGGCGCCCGCTCGAGCCCTTTCGCACTTCCCGCATCGTGCGGGAAACGGCGCCGAGCGCTAGATCAGGACGGCGATTTCGGTCGCTTCTGCGAGCCTCCGGTCGGCGGTGACGAGCGCTGCGCCGGCCGCTTCGGCGAGGACGATGTAGCACGCGTCGTACACGCTCACTGATCGCGTGAGCGCGACGGCGAGCGACGGCTCGGCGAGGAGCTCGAGCGAAGCGGACTCGATCGGAGCGCGGAGCGTGTAGGCGAGGCCTGCGTCTGCGGCGCCCGGCTCGAGTTGACCCGCGCGAACGAGCGTCGCAAGACCGTTCGCGATCTCTGCGTAGGCCAGCTGCGGCCACATGGCGTTCACCTCTTGCGCCCAGACCCGCCGGAACCACTCCAGTGCGTCCTGCCGGCGGTCGGCAACGGCCCGGACGGCGACGCTTGCGTCGAGGACGACGCTAGTTGTCGAAGCCGGCATCGCGATGCGCGCGAATGCTCGCAACTGCCAAGGCGGCGGCCTCTGACGAGAGGTTGATCCGGTCGCGAAGGGCGAGGAGCCCCTCGAACCAATCGCCGCGCCGGCGCTCCGCCTCGCGCTCCAGCAACGCGAGGATCTCGGCATTCACGGACCGACCCGACTCCTCTGCCCACCGCTTGACGTCGTCGTAGAGCTCCGACGGGAGGTTGCGGACATAAAGCGTCGCCACGAGGCCCATGCTAGCACCATGCAAGCGCCGCTCAGTTCCATTCCGCGGCGAGATCGGCGGTGAGACCGCGCACGGCCTCGCACCAGATCGGATCGTCGGCCGGCCGAGCGCTCGCCACGCGGAGGGCCGCGGAGAGGTCCGCGGCGATCGTCGGGATCGAGTGCTCGCCGAGCTCCGCGAGTCGAGCGAGCCACTCGCGCACGGTGCGCCGGCGTTCGTCCGTCGCAAGGGCAGTCGCGGTATCGAGCCCGCCGACCGCGTCTCCCGCGAGTGCCGCACGAATCTCCGACGGCGGCACGTCGAGGACGCGACGCGCCAGTCGCGCCACACGAAGGGCAACCGTCCCTCGCTCTTCCACGGGCTTCGCGGCGAGCCCCTCTTCGAGGCAGAGCAGGCAGTGCATCGGCAGCAGGTCCGCTCCGGCAAGATCGAAGCCACCTTGCTCGACAATCGCTCGTGCGAGGGCGCTTCCTCCCGGCCCCGCTGCGAGATCCGCCCTGGCGTCCTCAAGGACGAGCCGGACGTGCCCATGTCGCTGCGCTGCCTCGTCGAGCGCCCGTTCGATGTCCTCGCGCAGCTCGCTCTCCCAGAGCTTCTCGACGATCGGCGCTGCAAGCGTCGCGAGGGTTTCCGAATCGGCCCAGACGAGCGCCGCATCGACCAGCGGCTCGAGGATCGCGGGCTCGTCGTCGTCCCATTCGAGGCCGACGAAGTACGTGAGTTCGCGTGCAGCGCAGTCGGTGAGCACGAAGAAAGCGTGCCGGGAGAATCGTCACGCATGTGTGCCAACTCTGTGACGGTTCGTCACCAGCCCATCGAGGGACGCGAAGCCCCCGCTCCGCGCCTATGGTGGAAGGTTCATGTCTGCGGCCGAAGCCACCGTTCCCGAGCAGGAAACCGCGCTCCCGACGCTCGAGATCGTCTGGCAGCAGGAGCCACACGCGTTCGTCTTCCTCCGGGACGCCGAGGGCGGCCTCACCGACGGGCAGCTCGCGGCCGGAGCCCCGGCAACGGCCGATCTCACCCTCGCCCGCGGCGTTCCGGCGAGGCGCGTCGACGTCCGCGAGCTCGTCGCCCTGGCGGCCGGGCCGCCACCCGACGACGTCGAGCTCGGCGGCAGCGCGCTGGGCGTCTTCGCGCTCGTCGCGCTCGCACACCGCTCGCTCGCGGAGGGCCTTGTCCACCCGTACCTCGACCACGGGGACGGCGACTGGCACGCGTTCTGGGGAGCGACGCTCGATTCGAGCGTGCAGGCCGCGCTCGCCGAGATCGCAGCGGCGCTTCCGCCCGTGGCCGCGGACGCATTCGACGGTGACCGCGACGCGATGGCGCACGACTTCTACCCCGTCGTCGTCGACCGCATCGCGCGAGACCGGCTGCGCGCCGACCGCGTGAAGCTGCTTGCACAGCTGCCGCGGCGCGCGTCGGCGCTCGAGCTCTTCGTCGACGGCCTCACCGCTCCCGACGCGATCCTGCCGCCCCACTCCGGTTACGCGGCGCTGCGGCGACAGCTGTCGCGCGGGGTGTACGACGGGCTCGGCGCGCTCGCGCGCGGCTCGGAGGCGTCGTGGCGGCTCGCTGTCCACCTCGATGAGCGCGGCGACGGCATCGTGCTCGAGCTCTGGCTTCAGGCCGAGGACGATCCGTCACTCAGCCTGCCGGCCTCGCTCGTGTGGGAGGGCGGCGACATCTTCTCGTTCCTGCGCGCGAGCGATCCGCAGACGGCGTTCGTGCAGCGGCTCGCGGAGCTCGAGCCGCTCCTCACCGCGCACAACATCCGTTTCGACGGCGCGGAGGCGACCGAGGCGCTACTCGACGCCGACGCCGTCGGCCGCTTCCTCCGCGACGTGATGCCGGAGCTCGAGGAGGCCGGCATCCCGGTCTTGCTGCCGGGCGCGTGGGTGAAATCGCCGAGCCGGCTCCGCCTCGACTTGAAGGCGTCGAGCCGCCGCGACCCGACGATCCGCTCGAGCGGGCTCCTCTCGAGCGCGTCGCTGCTCCAGTTCGACTGGCGCCTCGCCGTCGGCGACGTCGCGATCACCGAAGAAGAACTGACAGAGCTCGCAAAGGCGAAGGACCCGTTCATCCGCGTCGCGGGACGCTGGCACGCGCTCCGCCGCTCGGAGGTGGAGCGCGCGCTGCGCTTCCTCGAGAAGCGGCGCAGCGGCTCGGGGCTCGTCGACCTCGTCCGCGCGGTCTCCGGCCTCGACACCGACGAGGCGGGCCTCGAGCTCGGCGAGGTGACGCTCGACGCGCCGCTTCTTGAGTTGCTTGGCGACGACGAGCTGCGGTTCCGGTCGCTGGCGACGCCGGCGGCGATGCAGTTTCAGCTCTTCGGCTTCCAGGAGCGCGGCCACGGCTGGCTGCGGATGCTCGGCGATCTCGGCGTCGGCGCGATCCTCGCCGACGACATGGGCCTCGGCAAGACGGTGCAGGCGATCGCGATGCTCGCGTCCGAGCGTGAGGAGTTCGGCGAGGACGCGCTCGGCCCGACGCTCGTCGTCTGTCCGATGAGCGTCGTCAAACAATGGGCGCACGAGATCGAGCGGTTTGCGCCGTCGTTGCGTGTGCTGTCGCATCATGGCGTCGCGCGGCTTGCAGGCAACGCGCTCGTTGCGGGCGTGCAGTCCGCGGACGTCGTCGTCACGTCGTACGACATCGCGACGCGTGACATCGAGACGCTTGAGCGCATCGAATGGGACCGGCTGCTGCTCGACGAGGCGCAGGACGTGAAGAACCCGGCGACGAAGCGTGCGCGCGCGTTGCGCCGCATTCGTGCGCGGCGGCGCGTCGCGATGACGGGCACGCCGATCGAGAACCGGCTCGGCGAGCTGTGGGCGATCATGGACATCGTCAACCCGGGGCTGCTCGGTTCGCGCGAGTCGTTCGATCGCACGCTCGCGCGGCCGATCGAGGCGTACCACGACGAGCAAGCGCTCGAGCGGTTGCGCGGCATCGTGCAGCCGTTCGTCCTGCGTCGCGCAAAGGACGCCCCGGAGGTCGAGCTCGAGCTGCCGCCGATCACGATCGGCAAGGACTTCTGCCGGCTGACGGTCGAGCAGGCGAGCCTCTACCAGGCGACGGTCGACCGCTGGATGCCGCGGATCGAGGAGCAGCAGGACAGCTTCGGCCAGCGCGGCTCGGTGCTCGCGATGTTGAGCCAGTTGAAGCGGGTGTGCAATCACCCGGAGTTGCTCCTCGCGACCGGCCAGCCGTTGGAGGGCCGGAGCGGGAAGCTCGACCGCCTCGTCGAGTTGCTCGAGCAGGTGCCGGCGGGCGACAAGGCGCTCGTCTTCACGCAGTACCCGGGCTTCGATCGGCTCGTTCCGTACTTGCACGAGCGGCTCCGCACGGAGGTTGGGTTCTTCCACGGGCGGCTGACGGCGCGGCAGCGCGAGGAGGTGCTCGAGGCGTTCGAGTTGCCGGACGGCCCGTCGGTGCTCGTGATCTCGATCAAGGCGGGCGGCCGCGGCCTCAACCTGCCGGCGGCGAACCATGTCATCCACTTCGACCGCTGGTGGAACCCTGCGGTCGAGCAGCAGGCGACCGACCGCGTGCATCGCGTCGGCCAGCGCAAGCCGGTGTTCGTGCACAGTCTGATTTGCACCGGCACGCTCGAGGAGCGGATCGACCAGCTGCTCGAGTCGAAGCGCGAGCTGGCGGCGAAGGTGATCCACGGCGGCTCCGAGGACTGGCTCGGCAGCCTCGACATCGGCGCGATCCGCGCCGCGGTCGCGCTCTCGCCGGACTGGATGGAGGAGGACGCGGCGTGAGCGAGCGCATCGGCAGCGGCGCGTGGGCGCGCCTCTTTGCGACCGCGGTCGTGCGCG
>JBGPLW010000214.1:0-5111 GCA_041486645.1 Gaiellaceae bacterium
CGCAGCGCGGAGCGCCGCTCCGTGCAGTCCGGCGCCGAACCCGCCGTTCGTGCGGGCTCCGGCCAGGAGCACGAGCAGGGCCACCGACGAAAGGGTCGAGACGGCGACCCCGACTCCCACAAGCGCGCGCGCACCCCGCGCGCGCCAGACGAGCAGCTCGCCCAGGAGGCCGCCGAAGGCGAGAGCGATGCCGACGAAGAAGAGCCAGCTCGCAACGACCTGCGACCAGGGAGTCGGCTCGGCCGACGCCTGCACGGCCGGAAGCACCCCGCCGGCGCCCACCGAGAACGCGAACTCTCCGGCCGAAAGGTGCCCGTCGTCCGAGACCACGCGCCACGACACAACGAGAATCCCACGTAGTCGGGGCGGCAAGAGTTGGCGGACGATTCTCCCGCCGCCCGACGGGGCAGCGAGTTGTAGCTCCGTCCCGTCTGTCCGTCGAACGGTGACGTGCTCGCTGCCCTGGGCGTACGGCTCGTTGAATTCGAGGACGATCTGCGTCGGCGCGACACCAAGCCGCGCGCCCGCTTGCGGACTGGAGCCGACGAGGAATGCGTGCGCTTCAGCGGCGGCGGGGAGCGAAGCCGCGACGACGATCGCGGTTGCAACGATACGGAGACGACGTGGACCCCGGACGACAGACGACCGATCGCCCATCATCGAATCGTACGGCTTCGACTTCCAAGTCCGGCCTGGGGAACCGTGCCGTCCGCCTGTGGTAGAAGATCCCAATGGCGACGGTGCCCCCCGGCTCCGACGGGTCTGAGCCGTTCAGCCGACGCTCGTTTGTCCAGCGCGCGGGTGGAGCCGCACTCGGCGCCTCGTTCATGTCGCTGCTCGACGGCACCGCGCCCGCCCGGCCGGCGGTGGCGCCCGCCCCTCCCCTCGAGCAACACGTCGCCCAGGGCGACCGCATCAGCACGGACAACGGCGTCGAGATCGTCGTGCCGCCGCTCTACCACGAGATCGTCACCGCCCGCCTCACCACCGGGCCCGGCCGGGCGACGCTACTGGCTGCGCGCCACGATCTCGAGCATGCTCTCCGCAGCATCGAGGCCGGGCTCGTCGCCGCGCCGAGCGGGCTGCTCGCGACCGTCGCCTGGGGTGTGCCCTACTTCCGCAACCACCTGCCGCGACTGAAGGATGGACGGCGTTTCCCGGACTACCTGCCCATCGACCTCGAAGCGTCCCGCCGTCTTGGCCGGCGCGTGCCGGCGCTCGTCGACGCCGTCCGGTTCCCGAGCGACCCCGAGACCGCCATCCTCGAGAGCAACGACGTCGCCGTGCTCCTGCGCAGTGACGTTCGGTCGAACGTGACGACGGCGCGGGAGCGGCTGATCCGACAGCTGGAGGGCGTCCTCCGGCCGACGAGCATCCGCAGCGGCTTCGTCGGCGTCGGCCTTCCGAAGCGGCTCGCGACCGCGGCCGGCATCCCCGGCGCCGGTGCGATTCCCGACGACGCCCAGCTTTTCCTCGGTTTCACGTCGACGCAGCGCAGCGCGCTCGGGCCGAGGCGGATCGCGAATCTCGAAAGCCTTCGCGGCGTGACCGACCAGTGGCCGGGGGGCTACTTCAGGCATGGGACGGTCATGCATCTCTCGCACCTCTTCGAGGACCTCGACGCGTGGTATTCGTCGCGCGACTACCTCTTCCGCGTCTGGGCCACGTTCAGGGCCGGCCTCACCCCTCCGGACGGCACGCTCACGTTCCCCGAGGATGCGAGCGTCGTCCAGACCGAGAAGGAGGTGACCGACGACTTCGTCACCATGGGCATCGTCGGGCACAGCGCCTCGTTGCAGCCTCTGTCGCGCCTCGCGTCGGCAACGGTCGACAACTACGGCGAACGCTTCGAGGCCGGGACGGCGCTCGTGCAACGGGCCGACTTCAACACGCTCGACAACCCGTTCAGCTGGACGTCCGACAAACGCGCGGACCGGTGGCGCGCCGAGCCTGCAGCCGGGCTGCACTTCGTTTCCTTCACGGCGACCGCGAGCATCTTCGAACGGGTCCGCAAAGCGATGGACGGTCACTATCCGGACGGCAAGGGCACCGGGCTCGATCCACGCGACGCCGAGCTGGGGATGAACAGCGTGCTCCACACGACGCACCGCCAAAACTTCTTGGTGCCGCCACGGGCTCATCGCTCGTTCCCGCTCGTCGAGCTCGCCTGACCTCTGGTGATGTCGAGGGTCCCCGGGCGAGTGTCGATGGTCGGGCTCGCGCTCGCGCTCGCCGGCACCGCTCTCGCGAGCGGCGCGCCTGCAGCCGACGCACCCTGGACGTCGGCGAACGGAGGGGTTGCGAGTCAACGGGCGAGCGCATCGACGCTGATCGACGCGCGGACGATCCCGCGGCTCACGGTGCGCTGGCGCTTCCGCCTGAGCCCGAACAGCAAGAACTTCGGCGCGATCACCTCGAACCCGATCATCCGAGGGAACACGGTCTATGTGCAGGACTCCACCTCGAGTATCTACGCGCTCGACGTGCGGACGGGCGTGCTGCGCTGGAAGCACACCTTCGCCGCGCCGAACGACGGCCCGAACGGGCTGACGGTGTCGGGCTTGCGGCTCTACAGCGCCACCGACACGTCGGCGTTCGCACTGGACGCGGCCACCGGGCGACGGCTCTGGGCGCGCAGGCTCGTGAACCGGTTCGAGCAGTTCGTCGGGGTCGCGCCCGTCGTCGACCGCGGCCGCGTGTATCTCGGCACCCAGGGCTTCCCGCCGGGAGGCCGCGGCGCGCTGTACGCGCTTTCTGCCGAGACCGGCAAAGTCGTCTGGCGCTTCCAGACGATCAAGGAGCCGTGGCCACGACCCGAGGCCGGCGGCGGCGGCGTCTGGTACCCGGTCAGCATCGACGAGCGCGGCAACGTGTACGCGGGCATCGCGAATCCGGATCCGTGGGGCGGGTCGAAGGCGTTCCCGAATGGCGGTGTCTACGCCGGTCCCGCGCTCTACACCGACTCGTTGGTCGTCCTCGCTGGAGCATCGGGCGCGCTCCTCTGGTACGACCAGGTCACCTCCCACGACGTCCGCGATTACGACTTCCAGGTGTCGCCGGTCCTCGCGACCGTCGGCCCTCGGCCGGTCGTCTTCGGCGGCGGCAAGGCAGGACGCGTGGTGGCCTGGGACCGCACCGCGCGCACCCGGCTCTGGTCGCGGGCCGTCGGCACCCACCTGCACGATCTCGGGCCGCTGCCTCTACGGCCGACACGCGTCTGCCCCGGGCTTCTCGGGGGCGTCTTGACGCCGATGGCGTATGCCGCCGGCCGGCTGTTCGTCCCGGTCGTGGAGCTCTGCATGGGGGAGAGCGCGGTCACCTCGAAGAGCGCGTTCGCGCGACCGCCCGCGCAGGGGAAGGGAACGGTCTACGCCCTCGCTGCAGCAACCGGGAAGACCGTCTGGCAGAGGCAGCTCGGCTCGGCGCCCTTCGGCTGTGCGACGGTCGCGCGCGATGCAGTGATCGTTCCAACGTACGACGGGCATGTCGTCGCCTTTGCGACGGCCGACGGCCGCACGCTCTGGAGCACTCAGCTCCGTGCCGGCAACAACAGCTGTCCGGCCGTCGGCAGGGACGTTCTCGTCGTCGCGGCCGGAGCGCAGCACCCGAGCATCGCGCATCCGGTGGCCGAGGTGGTCGCCTTCGGCCTCGACCGATGAGCAGGACAACTGATTACACTCTCGCCAGTGGGGGGCGCACCGCAGGCACCGGGCTCTCAGATGTGGCGGCTGCTCGCTTCCGCATGCCTCGCGCTCGCGGTCGTGCTCGCGATCGGCGCCCCCGCCAGGGCCGCCTCGAGCGCCGCCCCGGCGCGCTGGATCGTCTTCGCCGGCACCACGGCCGGGTCGCACACCAACAATCAGCTCTTCCGGATCCGGTCGTCAGGCACCGGGCTGAAGCAGCTCACGCACGGGTCGCTTTCGTCGATCGCCCCCGCGTTCTCGCCCGACGGAAAGCAGATCGCCTTCGCGCGCGCCGGCGTCGGAATCCTCGTTATGAAGCTCGACGGGACGGGCCTTCATCGCCTCACGACGAACGGCCGGGACAGCTTCCCCGCCTGGTCGCCGGATGGCACACGCATTGCTTTCGTGCGTCCCGAGAAGAGCGGGTGGCGCCCCTACGTCATGTCCTCGTCCGGCGGCGCCCAGACGCGACTGCCCCAGGCGCCTTCGGCAGGGAGGCCGTCGTGGCGGGCCTCCGGGCTGCTGATTCCCGCGGGGGGTGACCTTGCGAGGATCGACAGCACGACCGGACATGTTCAGAAGTTCTTCGACGCCAACATCGACGCGATCTGGGGTCTGAACACCGTCTCGGTCTCGCCCGATGCCTCCACGATCACGTTCGTCGGTTCGCGCCAGCCGGATCTGGGAGACAACGAATGCGGCGAGGCGCCGTGCGAGAGGTTCGCGCTGTACATCGAGGACGTGCTCAAGAGCAAGACGCCGAAGCTGCTCGTCAAGGACGCCGGGCCGGCGACGTTCTCACCCGACGGCAGGCAAGTTGCGTTCGTGGCCAAAAACGCGCTCGTGCTCTGGACGCTGGCCAGTCGAGCGTCGAAAGTGCTTGCGACCGGGAAGGCTTTCCCCAGCGTGGCCGCTCCTCCCGCGTGGCAGCCGCGCTGACGAAACCCCGACGCTGACGCGCTGCCCCCAGGGGCGGTGCGCACGCTCACTTGATCGTGAAGATGCCTTTGATCGGGCTCTTCCCGGTGTTGGGGCTGTAGTACGGCAGCACGCCGCGGTAGTTGAGGAACATCACGACGCTCTGCTGCTGGCCCGGTCGCAACGTGCGGGTGAACCCGATGTTCTTCCCCGGGCCGCGCTTGACGTCCCCGATCACCCACGTATGCGTTTTCGTGCCGCGGTTCGTGATCACGAAGATGCCCGTGACGCCGCGCCCCGAGACCTTTGGCTTCACGCTGACGGAGCTGTCGGTGAGCGTGACCCTGACCGTCTCGAAGGCCCCCGGGTTCGTCGTCTGAGGGTGGGACAGGGCGGGCGTCGCGATCGCGAGCGACAGGGCCGCCGATGCTGCAACGAAAAGTGTCCTCCGTCTCATGGCGCCGATTTTACCAGGCGTCCAAAGTGTTCTCATGTGGCAGGCGAAACGCA
>JBGPLW010000215.1:0-5085 GCA_041486645.1 Gaiellaceae bacterium
CACAACGTCTACTACGCGGCACACACCGACGAAAAGCTCGGCGTCGCGCTCACCGCGAGCCACTGGTTCGAGGTGCGCGACTGGATCTCCGCCGGTCGGCCCGGGCAGGACTACTAGTAGTAGTTCCACACGCAGAATGCTGAGCGGTCGACAGAGGTAGTGCGGGATCCAAGGAGCCAGACTTCGACTTCGTCGTCGCCAACCTCGGTGACCACCGCGTCAATCCGGCTCGACAATCCCTCCACGAGGTCGGGCAGAGCCGCAGCTAGCCCCTTCACTCGTTCACCAAGGCCGAGAGCGGTCGCAGCGAGGCCCACGACCGCTTCGCTGCCAGCGACAAAGGCGAGCTTCTGCCGTCCGGCGACCAGTCTGGCGAACCCGTCGTCGCGAACCACCAGCCGTTGTCTCGGCGCGCATGTCGCGTTTACGTGTTAACGTCGCCTGCCGATGACGACGGGCGTCCGCTGGCCGAACGTGGCGTTCGAGCTCACCGATCCGGCGGTCGACGCGTTGCGGAGGCCGCCCGCCGAGAGTGGCTCCGCGTCCGGCGCTAGGGCTTCGCGCTCAGCCGCAGCGTGGTTTATTGGCGCTTGATGCGGTCGCCGCGACTGAGCTGGGAATCGGCAGGCGTGACGGCGATCCTCGCGCTCGCCGCCTGGCTGCGGCTGCGGCACCTCGGGCTCGTAACGTTCCATGACGACCAAGCGATCGCGCTGCGCATCGCGCACGACATTCTCCACGGCGACATACGCACGGTCGGTCTGGCCTCGAGCTCCGGCGCGTCCAACCCGCCCCTCTACGTCTACATCGTCGCCGTCCTCGTCGCGATCCACGACGGCGTGCTCTTCGCGACTGGGTCGGTCGCCGTCCTTTCGGTCGTCGCAACCGCATTCGCTTACTTCGTTGTCCGTCCACGCTTCGGCCGCGCGGTGGCGTTGACCACGATCGCCTTGTTCGCGACCGCGCCCTGGGCAGTGTTCTTCAGCCGCATCCTGTTCCAACAGGACCTTCTGCCGGTCGTCACGGTCTCGTTGCTGTGGACCCTGTTCGTCGTGCTCGAGCGGGATCGCACCCGGGTCGTGCTGCTCGTCCCTGTGCTCTTTGCCATCGCGATCTCGCTCAACCTGTCGGCGGTCTCGCTCATCCTCCCGATCGGTGCGCTGGTCGCGTATCGCGCGCGCGACATGAACTGGCGTGCAGTCATCGCGGGTGCGGCCGTCGGTGTCGTCTTGCTCGGCTCGTGGCTGGCCCACAACGTGAAGCATGGCTTCCACGACTTCAGCCTGATCTTGAACAACGGTCGCGGCCACGGCGGGACCGCGGGTACGGGGACGATCGAAGCGGCCCGCCGGACGATCGATCTCGTCAGCACCGAAGGCTGGAGCTTCGTCACCGGCGCGCACCATCAGGGCGGCGCGGCGTGGACGCTGGGCCGCGCGGCCGGGATCGTCGTCATCGTGCTGCTCGCGGTCGGGATCGTGACGTCGCTCGCGCGCATCATTCGCGGCGGCCGCCACCCGGAGATCGGCACGGCACGCCGCGCGCTTCTCCTCATCTGGCTCGCCGGCATCTGCCTCGCGTACATCACGTCGTCCCGCAGCGGGGTGGGGCCGCACTACGTGATCGTCACCTACCCCGTCTCATTCCTGCTTGCCGCGCTCGGCCTCGAGACCGCGGCCTCGCTCGTCCGGCGTCGGTCGGCTGTCATCTCGCTCGCAACTGCCGCTGCGATCGCCGCAGCCTTCGTCGCATTCACGCTCTCCTTCCAGGCGTTCGTCCGGCAGCACGACGGAACCGAAGGCGCCTACGGCGTCATCTACGACGATGTGGCAGCGCTCGCCGTGGCGGTGCATGCGCGCAACCAGCACGTCGCCTACGCTCCCGCCGAGTACCTCGCCTGGGGGCACCTCAACGTGCCAAGCGGAACGACGCGCATCGTCACCGTCCGCGTCCGGCTCCGCGACAACTCGTCTTTGCCGTGCTCGTGGCAGAGGCGGTGGTTCGGGCCCATCGAGGCCTGCTTCCCGCGCTAGGTCTCCTGCCTGCGCAGGTTGTGACTGCGCGGAAAGCCGTAGAGGCTCTCGATCTCAGTCCTGGCGCTAAAGCGCACATGCGAGACTCCGTTCTCTGAGCCGGACCCAAAGCACTGGCTCAGATGTCGTAAACCACGCCTCAGACTGCGGCCGTCGTAGGCGGCGAGGACGCGTGCGGGTCGGCCGTTGAGGGTGTTGAGCAGCATTCCGAGTGTGGGCGCGAGGATGCGTTGCGCGATCCGGACGGCGAGGCCGGCGGGTGTACGGGCGCTAGTTGGCGCAAGCGCAGGCATCCGCTAGCGCGGACGCCTGCACGCGCGAAGACCCCTAAAGCGGTCCGCGTTCGCGGCCGCAGGCTTGATGTTTCGCATCAAGCCTCGAGCGCACAGGGCTAACGAGAACGTCGCCGCGCAGAAACGCGAGCACGTTGTCGACGACGATGCGCGTCATCGCCGCCCGCGTCTCGACCGTCGCGCTCGCGATGTGCGGCGTCAGCACGACGTTCGGTAGGTCGCGCAGCGCCTCCGGGACGTGCGGCTCGTGTACGAAGACGTCGAGCCCGGCCGTGATGCGGCCCGAGACGAGCTCGTCGACGAGCGCATCCTCGTCGACGACGGCGCCCCGCGCGGTGTTGACGAGCGTCGCGCCGTCGCGCAAGAGCGCGAGCCGTTCGCGCGAGATCAGCCCGGTCGTCTCCGGCGTCAGCGGCGTGTGGAGCGAGACGATGTCGGACTCGCGCAACAGGTCGTCGAGCTTGCGGTAGCCCGCGTCGTCGCTGCGTGTACGCCGGTAATGCAGCACCTGCATGTCGAAGCCGCGTGCCCGTTGCGCGACCGCCGAGCCGATGCGGCCGAGGCCGACGATGCCGAGCCGCGCTCCGCTCATCTCGCGGCCGAGGAACGGCCCTTCCGACCAGGCCGAGCCCCAGCGCCCCGCGCGCACGAGGCCGTCTCCTTCGACGAGCCGGCGGCGCGCTGCGAGCATCAGTCCGAGTGCGAGATCGGCCGTCGCCCCGTCGAGCACGCCCGGCGTGTTCGAGACGGCGACGCCGCGTGCACGGCACGCGTCGATGTCGAGCTTGTCATAACCGACCCCGTAATTCGCGATCAGCCGCAGCGACGGGAAGAGGTCGAGGTCGACCCCCTCGTTCGCGACGATCAGCACCTCGACGTCGTCACGCGCCGTGTCGGCCGCTCCGACCTCGACGTCGCGGAGCTCGTCCCAGGCCTCACCCGGCAGCCGTAACGTCGAGAGCACGCGCACCGCCCGAGTACAGCAGGTCCCACGTGTCGCCGTAGATAAGGTCGCGCACTCCGTCCGACTCGAGGAACGAGCGTGGGAACCCGAGAGACGGTGCCGCCGCCTCGTCGAGCCGCGCTCGCTCGGTCTCGGTCAGCTCGACGTCGAGGGCGCCGAGGTTGTCGGCCAGCTGCTCCGCGCTTCGCACGCCGAGGATCGGAACGATGTCCGGCGCGCGACGGCCGAGGAGCCAGGCGATTGCCGCCTGCGCCGGCGTGCAGCCACGATCCTCGGCGACGCCCGCGAGCGCGTCAACGACCGCCCGCGTCCGGTCCGATCTCTCCTCGGGCCAGCGGAGCGTCTCCGCCGGCCGGCCGGTGAGGACGCCCGCACCGAGCACGCCCCACGGCGTCACGGTCAGACCGAGCTCCGCCGCCATCGGCAGCAGCTCGCGCTCGGGATCGCGCGACGCGAGGCTGTACGGCAACTGCAAGCCGACGAACGGCGTCCACCCGCGCAACTCGGCGATCGCGTTCGCGCGGGCCGCGACCCATGCGGGCGAGTCCGAGATGCCCACGTATAGGACCTTGCCGAGGCGCACCTGGTCGTCGAGCGCGCGCACGGCCTCCTCGATCGGGGTCGTCGCGTCGCGCATGTGCAGCCAGAGGAGGTCGACGTAGTCGGTGCGCAACCGGCGCAGGCTCTGCTCGAGCGAGCGTACGAGGCTCTTGCGGTGGTTCCCACCGGCGTTCGGATCGGCACGGTCGATCGTCAGCGTGTACTTCGTCGCGAGCACCCAGCGGTCGCGGTCGTGCTCGGTGAGCTCGCCGACGATCCGCTCGCTCGAGCCGTCCGTGTAGTTCGACGCCGTGTCGATGAAGTTGCCGCCCGCGGCGGCGAACGTCTCCACGATCCGGGCGCACTCGGCTTCGTCGGCGCCCCAGCCCCAGTCCGTGCCGAAGGTCATCGTGCCGAGTGCGAGCTCCGAGACCCGAAGCCCGCTGCGGCCGAACAGGCGATAGCGCATGCCGTCCTCCTTCGCTGTTAACGTTCGATAATAATCGAATGACTACGACCGAATTCGTACACGATGCGACGGCGGCTGCGCAACCCCTGCGGGCAGAGGTCGTCACCGGGCCGGCCTTCGAGCTGCTGATCGGCCTCTCGACGCTCACGCGGGCCGACCGCTCGACCACGCGCCCCGGCTGGGTGCCGGAGCTCGCCGCCTGCAGCCCCGAGCTGCAACAGGCGGTCGCCCTCGTCGGCGCGCGGTCCACGGAGTTGTGGCTCCATCTGCTTGGGCTCGCGCTCGAACGCCCGGCGGACATCGTCGCCGCCGTGCGCGAGACGCCGGCGCACGAGCTGCGGCGCCACCTCGTCGGGGTACACGTCCCCGCCTGGCGCACGCTCGTCGGCGCCGCTGCGCTCGAGGCGGCTGCCGCGGGCGACCCGGCGCTCCTCGACCACGAGCGGTACTACGCAGGCCACGCCCGCGAGTCGCTCGGTGTGCTGCTCCCACTGACCGCGGCGCAGACGAAGCGGCGCGTGCTCGCGGTCCTCGAGCGGTTCGCCGCGGAAGCGTTCGACGAGGCTGTTGTGTCTGAGCTCGAACGCGATGCGGACGCGAAGCGGCGACTCGACCTGACGCCGCTTCGGCTGATCGAAGAGGCGACGGGCAGCTACCGCTACGAGCCCGAGCCCGCGCTCGACCGTGTCGTGCTCGTCCCGCATGCCGCCGCACGGCCGTGGCTGCTGCTCTGCCAGCATCGGCGCACGCGCATCATCTGCTACCCGCTGCGGGAGGACGAAGGCC
>JBGPLW010000216.1:0-5010 GCA_041486645.1 Gaiellaceae bacterium
CGACTGGGCGCGCCTTCCGTACGACCTGATCGAGACGATCTCGGGCCGCATCGTCAACGAGATTCCCGGCGTCAACCGCGTCGTCCTCGACGTCACGTCGAAGCCGCCGGCCACCATCGAGTGGGAGTAGCGGCCTAGGCCCTCCGCGTTCCTCTCCTCCGCGGTGACTTGTCACCGCGGGAAAGCACTGCCCGTGACTGTCACCGGAGGGGGAACCGCTCGCCCGTGCGCTTCCGTAGTTCCCCGTTCGAAGATCGGTGCCCTCCCCGATTGTGGGCGGCCCGGGCTGGGGGATTACACGTGACATTCGTCACTAAGGGGGCTTCATGATGCGCAAGCTCATCTTCTGCACGATCGCTCTCACCGCGGTCGGCCTCGCCGTACCACTTGCCCAGGCTCGCGCCGCACCGCCGACACCGCAGACCGTCACGCTCACCATCCGTCCCGGCCCGAACGGCAACGAGGTGGTCAGCGGTGCGAACTTCGCGGTCCGGCCGGGCGTACCGGTGCGGGTGGTCATCGAGAACTACACGCACATGCTCCACAGCTTCGACTCCCCGCAACTGCACGTGAACGTTGCGATCCTGCCCGGCAGCCCGACGCATCCGCACAGGACGGTCTTCACGTTCCTGTCGCGTTCCTCCGGCGCGATCAGGTGGTATTGCGCGGTCCCGTGCGGCGACGGGTACATGGGCGGCACCGTCTACGCGATCATCGAAACGTAACGCACTAAGCTCCGGCGCGTGGAGCTTGTCGAACGGCTCGAACGCGCACGCATCGGCGCGACGTACAACCAGTACAGCCGGTCGCACGTTCGGTGCGAGCGGCTGCGCGTGTATCTCGAGTCCCGCGCGGGCGCAGCGACGATGCTCGTCGGCGAGGCGGCGGGCTACCGCGGCGCCCGGGTGAGCGGGATCCCCTTCACGTCGGAGCGCCAGCTTACCGGCACCGGGCCCGCCGAAGCGAGCGCGACGATCGTGCACCGGGTCCTGCGAGATCTCGGCATCTTTGACGACGTGCTGCTCTGGAACGTCGTCCCGACGCATCCGGGAACGGCGTCGACGAACCGGCCGCCGACGCGCGAAGAGGTTGCGGCGTCACGCTGGTACCTCGACGAGCTGACGCGCGGCCGGCGCGTCGTCGCAGTCGGCCGCGTCGCCGCCGCGGCCCTCGACGCGCCGTACGTCCGGCACCCGTCGCACGGGGGTGCGGTTGCGTTCGCGGAGGGGCTGCGACATACACTCGCCCTGTGAGGGGAGACGTCCGCAGAAATGCGTTCCTCCTCGCGGGCTGCCTCGTCGCGAACTCGGGTGCGTTCCAACTCGCAGCCGCTCTCAGCTCGGTCACGCTCGTCGCCGTCACCGGCGTCAAGGGAGTTCTCGGCCTCGGGCCGGCGATCTTCCTGACGGCGGGGGCGCTCGCAGTCGGCCCGGCCGGACGGCTGATGGATCGCGTGGGCCGGATGCCCGTCATCCGGGCGGCGTTCATCGGGGGCGCCATCGGGTGCGGAGTGATTGCAGCCGGCTGCCGCGCATCGTCGGCCGTCCTCGTCTGCCTCGGTCTGGCGACCGTCGGGGGCTCCGGCGCCGTCGTGCTGCTCGCGCGAGCTGCGGCCGCCGAGATGTTCCCGCCCGAGCGCCGCGCGCGCGGCATGTCGTTCGTGCTCTTCGGCGCGGTCTCCGGCGCGATCTGGGGCCCGCTCGTCTTCGGCCCGCTCTTCGCCAACCGCTCGGCCGCCGCGCACGCGCTCGCCGCTCCGTGGGCGATCGGGGTCCCGTTCATGCTCGCCGGCTTCGTGATCGCGTCGTTCGTGCGGCCCGATCCCAAGGAGATCTCCGCGAGCTATCCGCAGGCGCTGCACGACACCGGCACCGCCGCGCCGCTCCGGGAGATCCTCCGCCGGCCGGGCGTCCTGGCTGCGGTCGTCGCCGTCGTCGCAAGCTTTGCCGTCATGGCATCGGTCATGAACCTGTCGGGCTACGTCGCGTTCGGGCGCGGACACCATCAGAACGACGTGTTCACGATGATCAGCGTCCACATCCTCGGCATGTACGGCCTCGTGCTCATCGTCGGAGACGTGATCGACCGCTTCGGCCGGCGGCGCGCGCTCGTCGGCGGGCTCGCGGTGATGACCCTCTCGAACGCCGCCCTCGTCTGGCTCGGCGGCGTGCCGGGGATGAGCTTCGCGCTCCTCGGGCTCGGGCTCGGCTGGTGCTTCTCCTACGTCGCAGCCACGACGGAGCTCGTCCAGCTCTCGGCGCCCTCCGAGCGGGGCGGGCTTGTCGGCTTCACCGACCTCTGCGCGAGCCTCGTCGCGGCGGCGCTCGCCCTCCTCGGCGGCCTCGTCTACACCGCCGCCGGGGTCGCCGCCCTGGCCCTCTCCGCCGCCGCTCTGGCGGCTCTGCCCGCGCTGTGGCTCGCCGCCCGGCCCTTGCCGGCCCCGCTGCCCGCTGCCGAGTAGAGGGCCCGCCCGGAATTTCGCTACAATCCTGCCCCGGCGGACACCCTGGTCCGCCGCTTTTTCTGTGATGAAGACCTATTCCGCCAAGCCGGGTGAGATCACGCGCGAGTGGTACCTCGTCGATGCCGACGGGCTGACCCTCGGGCGCTTGGCGACCGTGATCGCCGACACCCTCCGCGGCAAGCGCAAGCCGGTCTTCACGCCGCACGTCGACACCGGCGATTTCGTCGTCGTCGTGAACGCGGAGAAGATCGCCGTCACAGGCAATAAGCTCGACAAGAAGATCTATTACCGGCATTCCGGCTTTCCGGGCGGCATCAAGAGCCGCACGCTCCGCGAGCAGCTCGACCGCCGGCCGACCGAAGTCCTGCGCAGCGCCGTGAAGGGCATGCTTCCGAAGAACAAGCTCGCACGCGCGCAGATCACGAAGCTGAAGATCTACGCGGGGCCGGAGCACCCCCACGCCTCCCAGAACCCGAAGCCCCTGAACCTGGAGCAGACTTGAGTCAGATCGCACAATATCGCGGCACCGGCAAGCGCAAGACGTCCGTCGCGCGCGTGATCCTGCGGCCCGGCGACGGCGCCACCTGGGTCAACGGCCGCACGCTCGACGAGTACTTCCCGCGCAACATCTGGCGCACGATCGCCGTCTCGCCGCTGAAGGTCGCCGGCCTCGAGGGCCAGTACGACCTCCGCGTCCGCGTGCACGGCGGCGGGCTCACCGGCCAGGCTGGTGCGGTTCGTCACGGAATCGCCCGCGCGCTCGTCGAGGCGAACCCGGAGCTGCGCGTGCCGCTGAAGCGCGAAGGTTTCCTGACGCGTGACGCGCGCCAGGTCGAGCGCAAGAAGGCCGGGCTGCACAAGGCCCGCAAGGCCCCGCAGTTCTCGAAGCGCTAGCCGCTCTCTCGGCCGCACCCCGTCCCCGGCGCTGTCAGAATGCGCCGTCCTCACCATGGCCACTGCCTCGTCCAGCCGCCCGCTAAGGTCCCGCGCCGTGGCGCGGAACTACTTCGGGACGGACGGTGTCCGCGGCATCGTGGGCGAGTTCATCACCGTCGGTCTCCTCGAGCGCCTCGGTAAGGCCTCCGCGCTCTGGTCGGGCCGTGGCCGCGTTTTCGTCGGCCGCGACACACGCGGCTCGGGTGAGGAACTGGAAGAGGCGTTCGCGCGCGGCGTCGCGTCCGCAGGCGGATCCGCGGTGCTAGCGGGGGTTGTGCCGACGCCCGCCGTCGCGCTCCTCGGCCTCGATCTCGGCGTCGTCATCACCGCGTCGCACAACCCGCCCGACTACAACGGCGTGAAGTTCTTCGACAGCAACGGCCACAAGCTGAGCGACGCGGCCGAGGAAGAGATCGAGGCGCTGCTCGACGCGCCCGTGACCGGTGGCGGTGAGATCGACCATGTCGACATCGCAGTCGACAGCTACCTCGAGCACGTGCTCGAGCGCTTCGGCTCCGACCTCAGCGGCTTGCGCGTCGTGGTCGACTGCGCGAACGGTGCGTACTCCGAGATTGCGCCGCGAGCATTCGTCGAGCTCGGCGCCGATGTCGAGTCGATCGGGAACGAGCCGAACGGCGCGAACATCAACGTCGGCTGCGGCGCGACCGATCTCGCGGCGCTGCAGCAGACCGTCAAGAGCGGAGGCTTCGATCTCGGCGTTGCGTTCGACGGTGACGGCGATCGCATGCTCGCCGTCGACGAGAACGGCGCAGTTGTCGATGGCGACCAGATCGTGGCGATCCTCGCGTTGCATCTCGGCGTCGATCTCGTCGCCGTGACGACGATGACGAACCTCGGCTTCCATCGCCTCATGGAAGCGCGCGGCGTGCGCGTCGTCACGACCGACGTCGGCGACCGCTATGTACTCGAAGCGCTCTACCGCGAAGGAGGCATTCTCGGCGGCGAACAGTCGGGGCATGTCATCTGCTTGCGCGACCACGTCACCGGCGACGGGCTTGCCGCTGCGCTACTTCTGTGCGAAGCGCTGCGGGGCCGCACGCTGTCGGAGGCTGCGGGCGCGATGGACCGCTACCCGCAGGCGAAGCGGAACTTGCCACGCTCGGGCCGCGGTCCGTTGCCGCAGGCGCTGCTCGACCGCATCGAAGACGTCAACGGCGAGTTGAACGGCGACGGCCGCGTTCTCGTGCGCCCGTCCGGTACGGAGCCGGTCGTCCGCGTGCTCGCAGAGGCCCAAACGGAAGAGGAGGCGGAGGCCCTCTGTGCTAGGATCGCCTCGCTCGTGACCCAGGAGCTCGGCTGACCCAACCGCGACGAGGCGGACGGGCCCAGTAGCCGGGCTCGTCCTGTTTCTGGAGAGGATTTCCGCGGGTAAGCGGGGGAAAGAGGCGGAGCATGTGCGGGATCATCGGGTATGTCGGGGGTCGGGAGGCGAAGCCGCTGCTGCTCAGCGGGCTGCGCCGGCTCGAATACCGCGGCTACGACTCCGCCGGCATCGCGCTGCGTGAAGCGGACGGCCTCGACTACGTCCGCGCGGTCGGGAACCTCCAGAATCTCATCGACGCAACCGGCCCGAACGGCTCCGTCGCCCA
>JBGPLW010000217.1:0-5002 GCA_041486645.1 Gaiellaceae bacterium
AAGGCCGTCACCGGCAAGCCGATCAAGCTCGCGTCGGTCGGCGAGAAGCTCGACGCGCTCGAGTGGTTCCACCCCGACCGCATGGCCGGGCGCATCCTCGGCATGGGCGACGTGCTCACGCTGATCGAGCGCGCGGAGGCCGCGGTCGAGGGCGACGAGAAGGAAGAGCTCGAGCGCCGCATGATGCAGGGCGAGTTCTCGTTCGACGACTTCTTGAAGAGCTACAAGATGCTGCGCCGCATGGGCCCGCTCCAGGGCGTGCTGAAGATGATCCCCGGCCTCGGCAAGCAGCTCGAGGGGCTCGACCAGGTCGACGAGAGGCAGCTCGGCCAGGTCGAGGCGATCATCCTCTCGATGACGCCCCACGAGCGCCGGGTGCCGCATGTGATCGACGGCTCGCGGAGGAAGCGGATCGCCTCAGGCTCAGGCACCTCGGTCGAGCAGGTGAACCAGCTGATCGAAGGCCGCAAGCAGATGGCGAAGATGATGAAGGCGATGGGATCGGGCAAAATGCCCGCTCTCCCCGGCGCTTCAGGCACCATGCCGGGGCCGCCGAGCGGGAAGCCCCGCCCGAGCGCGACCCGCAAGTCCGGAAGCAAGCGAAAAAAGAGAGCGAAGAGGTAACCGAATGGCAGTGAAGTTGAGGCTCACACGCGTGGGCTCGAAGAAGAATCCGATCTACCGCATCGTGGCGGCCGACTCGCGCTCGCCGCGCGACGGCAAGTTCATCGAGATCATCGGGCGCTACAACCCGCAGCACGAGCCGTCCCTCATCGAGGTCGACGAGGAGAAGGCGAAGAAGTGGCTCTCGAACGGCGCGCAGCCGAGCGACACCGTCGCGAAGCTGTTGAAGATCAAGGGCATCTCCAAGTAGTGCAAGAGCTGCTCGCGGAGCTCGCGCGACGGCTCGTCGACGAGCCGGACGCCGTGCGGGTCGAGCAGGCCGAGGGCGACGACGGATCGCTCGTCCTGCGTCTGCACGTTGCCGAGGACGACGTCGGCAAGGTGATCGGCCGGCAGGGACGCATTGCGCGCGCCCTGCGCACGGTCGTGCGCGCAGGCGGCCCCCACGCGGGGCGGCGTCTGCAGCTCGAGATCGTCGGCTAGGTCCCGATGCGCGTCGCTGCGCTGTACGACGTGCACGGGAACCGCAACGCGCTCGACGCCGTGCTCGCCGAGGTTCCGGACGATGCGGCGATCGTCGTCGGCGGCGACGTCGCCGTCGGCCCTTGGCCGCAGGAAACGGTCGACCGGCTGCGCGCGCTCGGCGACCGCGCCAAATGGATCCGCGGCAATGCTGACCGTGAGCTGAATGCGAACGAAGTAGGACTTGCTCCACCCGATGTAATTGAGTGGGTGCGGGCGAGACTTGATGCGGACACGATCGAATGGTTGGGTCGGCTGGCGCCGACCCTTGTGTGTCACGTCGACGGCCTCGGTCGGGTGCTCTTCTGTCACGCGACGCCGCAGAACGACGAGGACATCTTCACCGAGCTGACCCCCGAAGATCAGATTGCAGACCAATTCTCAGTCGATGCGGATCTCGTCGTGTGCGGGCACACGCACACGCAGTTCGAGCGGACGATCGCGGGCGTGCGCGTCGTCAACGCGGGCAGCGTCGGCATGCCGTACGAGAACGAACCCGGCGCGTACTGGACGCTGCTCGGGCCCGGCGTCGAGCCCCGCCGCACCGCCTACGAGCCAGACACCGGCGACTGGCCGTTCGAGCTGCCGTCGTCCTCGCGCGAGGCAGCGGTCGCGTTCTTCGAGTCACGTGCCGTCGGCGCCTGATCTCGTGCCGATCGGCCGCGTCGGGCGGCCGCACGGGCTCGACGGGTCGTTCTTCGTCGAAGGGCCGAGCGAGCGCGAGGGCGCCTTCGCGGTCGGCGCCGTCGTCTTCGCGAACGGCGACCCGGTGAAGATCGTCGCCTCGAAGCGCGGCTCTCAGAACCGGCCCGTCATCCGGCTCGACCGGCGCGTCGAGCGCGGCGCGGAGCTCGCCGTTCCGCGGGAATCGCTGCCGCCGCTCGGAGACGACGAGTACTACTCGTTCCAGCTCGTCGGGCTCGCCGTCGAAGAGGAGGGCGGCCGGGTGCTCGGGCGCGTCCGGGACGTGCTCGACTACCCTGCGAACGACGTCCTCGAGCTCGATTCGGGCCTGTCGCTGCCGCTCGTCGAGGCTTGCGTGCGGAAGGTGGACCTCGAGGGTGGCCGAATCGTTATTGCGCCGGGCTTCGCAGACTCCCCATGAGAATCGACGTCTTCACACTCGTCCCGCACGCCTTCGCATGGCTCACCGAGCAGCGGCCGCTCGCGGCCGTGCTCGGCACGACGCTCGAGCTGCGCCTGTTCAACTACCGCGAGTCGACGCCGCTCCGCGCCGGCCAGGTGGACGACGAGCCGTACGGCGGCGGCGCGGGCATGGTGCTCAGAGTCGACGTCGTCGCCGCGGCGCTCGAGGCGGTCTACGGCGACGCGATGCCGAAGCGCGTGATCGCGCTCTCGCCGCAAGGCCGCCCGCTGGCGCAGGCGATCGTCGAGGAACTCGCGACCGAAGACGAGCTGACGCTTCTCTCGGCGCGCTTCGAGGGCTTCGACGAGCGCATCGTCGCGCACCTTGCGACCGACGCGATCTCGATCGGCCCGTACGTCGTCTCGAACGGCGACCTGCCGGCGATGGTGCTGCTCGACGCGGTCGCGCGGCGGCTGCCCGGCGCGCTCGCCGAGGGCTCAGGGGAGCTCGAGAGCTTCTCGGAGGAGCTCGGCGGCGGGCTCGAGTATCCGCACTACACGCGGCCGCCGGAGTTCCGTGGCTGGAAGGTGCCCGAGATCCTGCTCTCGGGCGACCACGCGAAGATCGCCGCCTGGCGGCGGGACCAAGTGCGATGAAAGACCCGCTCGGCCGTCTCTTCCCAGGCCTGCCGCGGGGCGTGCGCGTCGTCCTCGACTGGTTCTTCACGATCGCGGGCGCGATTCTCATCGTGTTCGCGCTCAAGGCGTGGGTCGTCAACCCGTACCGCATCCCGTCGTCGTCGATGGAGCCGACGCTGCACTGCGCAAAGCTGGCCCCCGGCTGCGAGGCGGGTTTCAGTGACCGCGTGCTCGCGAACCGTTTCATCTACCACTTCCGCGATCCGAAACGCGGCGAGATCATCGTCTTCAAGACGCCGCCCGAGGCGGAGGTGCGCTGCGGCGCCGGCGGCACGTTCGTGAAGCGGCTGATCGGGCTGCCAGGGGACGTCGTGAGCGAGCGCAGCGGCTTCGTCTACATCAACGGCAAGCAGCTGAACGAGCCGTACATCAAGCCGGACCGCCGCGACCAGGAGCCGCCGAGAACGTTCCCCCGGGTGGCGCCCGGCCACTACTTCTTCATGGGTGACAACCGGCGGCAGTCGTGCGACTCCCGCTCGTGGGGGACGGTGCCGCGAAAGAACCTGATCGGCGAGGTCTTCTTCGTCTACTGGCCGCCGAATCGCCTTGGCTTCCGCTGAGCCCCGCTCCGCTTCGCTGCGCTTTCCGGCTCGCGGGTGTGCGCGCTCCGCGCGCACCTGCTGACGGCCGACCTGGCGGGGCCGCGCCCGCGCATGTCGGGCGCGGCGACGAGTGAACGCTTCTCCGGCCGCCGGGCGGTTCCCGTTTTCGCTACCCTGCCCCCTCGGTCCTCTCCCCAACGATCTGGGCCACCCTCTTATGAGCAACATCATCGAATCGATCGAGCGCGCCCAGCTGCGCAAGGTGCCCCGGTTCAAGGCCGGCGACACGGTTCGCGTCCATTTCCAGGTGATCGAGGGCGCGCGCCGCCGTGTCCAGGTCTACGAGGGCGTCGTCATCAAGCGCCAGGGCTCGGGCGCCCGCGAGACGTTCACCGTCCGCAAGCAGTCGTTCGGCGTCGGGGTGGAGCGGACGTTCCCCCTGCACTCGCCGAAGATCGAGAAGATCGAGCTGCAGGCGGTCGGCGACGTGAACCGTGCGAAGCTCTACTACCTCCGCGGCCGCGTCGGCAAGAAGGCCCGCGTCCGCGAGAAGCGCTACGGAGCGGGCTCCGCGGCGGACCTCGCCGCCCAGGAGGCCGCGGCCACCGCGGTCGAGGCCGACGAGGCCGAGGCGGCAGCGGTCGAGCCCGAGGCGGCGGAGGCTGCCGAGGTCGAGGCAGACGCGCCGGCCGCAGAGGCGGAGGCCGTCGAGGCCGACGCTTCGGAGGGCGAGCCCGAAGCGGCCGCCGCTCCCGCAGCCGAATAGGCACCGGCTGACCCCTTCGCTACGCTCGGCCGCAGATGAAGCGGACCGGGCAGAGGCTCCTGATGTTCGACCGCAAGCTCGGTGCGCGCTTCGTCGCCGGCACCGATGAGGCCGGACGCGGCTCGCTCGCCGGCCCGCTCGTCGTCGCGGGCGTGCTGCTCGACTACGCGTGCCTGAAGGACCACCGCGTGCGCCCGCTCACGTATCTGAACGACTCGAAGCAGTGCACCGCGGAGCAGCGCGAAGCGCTCTACCACGCCGTGCTCGGCTGCGCGGAGCAGGTCGCGGTGCGCGTCATCCCGCCGGGTGACATCGACCGCAACGGGCTGCACCGCTCGAACCTCGCCGGCCTGCGCGCGATGCTGCACGCGCTGACGCCGCCCGCGGAAGCGTGTCTCGTCGATGGGTTCCGTCTCGGCCCGTCGGCGCCCGAGCACACCGCCGTCGTCGACGGCGACACGAAGAGCGCCGCGATCGCGGCAGCGTCGATCATCGCGAAAGTGACGCGCGACCGGTTGATGCGGCGGCTCGACGCGCTCTATCCCGCGTACGGGTTCGCGCAGCACGTCGGCTACATCACGCCGGGACACTCCGCCGTCGTTCGTGAGCGGGGCCCGTCGGCCGTGCACCGCCTGAGCTTTCAGGCGCTCTGTTACCGCTAGGAGGGTCTGGCGAGATGGTGCTCGTTGCAGGGGTGCGATGGGCGTCGCGATGCAAGGACGCAGGGAGCCTCGCTAGTGGTACTAGCGGGGCGACCGAGGAC
>JBGPLW010000218.1:0-5001 GCA_041486645.1 Gaiellaceae bacterium
CCCGTGCACCTGAAGGCGGGTCTCGCGACGGCGGCAGCCGTCCTCGCGTGCTTCCAGCTCTTCAGCGCCGCGTGGATCTTCCGCAAGCTGCCGTGGCGCAAGCCGGCCTGGATCAACCCCGCGCACCGCTGGTCGGGCCGCCTGGCGTTCGCGTTCACGCTGCCGGTCGCGTACCACTGCATCTTCAAGCTCGGCTTCCAGCATCCGGACGGGCGCGTGCTCGCGCACTCGCTCTTCGGCTGCGCCGTGTACGGCGGTTACGCGGCGAAGGTGACGATCGTGCGGCTGCACCGCTGGCCGCGCCTCGTGCTGCCGGTCGCGGGCGGCTTGCTCTTCTCGATTCTGATCGGCGTCTGGTACACGAGCGCGCTCTGGCTGTACCGGCACACGACGAACTCGGCGCCCGCATACGCCGTAGCTGCGCCGATTCCCGCGAACGCGCATGCCGCGGCGGGCAAGGCCGTCTTCGCGACGGCGGGTTGCGGCTCGTGCCACACCCTGAAGGCGGCCGGTGCGAGCGGAAACGTCGGCCCGAACCTCGACAAGCTGCAGCCCGACTACCCGCGGGTGCAGCAGCAGGTCACGAACGGCCGCGGCATCATGCCGTCGTTCGCGAAGACGCTCTCCGCGCAGCAGATCCGCGACGTCGCGGCGTTCGTCGCGGCGCGCGCAGGCAAGTAGTCACTGATCCCATTCCACCTGGTCGAAGTAGCGAAGCGCGGTGCGACCGGGCCGAATGCGCTCGGCGTACGACGCGAGCTCCTCGTCGGTGATCTCCCCGAGCGCGCGCTTCACACCGAGCCACGGAAGATTGAAGTCTTCCTGGTAGACGACGGTCGAGATCCGCGGGTTCACCTCGATCACCGCGTCGCCGACGAGCTGGATGTTGAAGAACCACTCGATCTCGAGCTCGCGGACGATCCGGTTCGCGACCTCCATCAACTCCTCGTTCTCGAGCGTGACGAAGTACATCGCGAGGCCGGCGCGCATCGCCTCGCGCGTCTTCGGGTGGCCGAGCACGATCCGCTCGCCGTCGGCGATGCCGTCGACGGTGCGTTCGCCACCGGTTGCGAGCTCCATGACGAGGAGCTCGGTGCCGCCCTCCTCGGGTAGCAGCTCAAGCGCCTCCTCGAGGCGCATCGCCACCGAGCCCGGCCGCTCGTGCAGCAGCTGGTGCGCGCGGTCGACGGTCGGATCGAGGATCCGGAAGCCGCGCGACCCGGACGAGAAGACCGGCTTGAAACAGACGGGACGCTCGGGATAGCCGAGCTCGCGCGCGGCCGCCTCGACCTGGCGCGCGCCCGCAACGCGGCGGAACTCGACCGTCGGTACGCCGATCCGCTGCAGGAGCGCGTACGACTCCGCCTTGTCGTTCGAGCGGTGCACGGTCTGGGGCGACGAGACGAGCACGGGCACCGGGAAGCGCTCGCGCGTCTCCGACAGCGCCTGCAGGTCGAACGACGACTGCGGCAGCACGACGTCGACGCCCTCTCGCTCCACGAGCTCGAGGATCGCATCGGAATAGCCGGGATCGGAGCCGGGCGGCACGACGTGGAACGCATCGCAGAGAAACCGCCCGATCGCGTTCTCGACCATGTCGGTGCCGACGATGCGCACCGTGCGCTCGCCGTTCTCGTGCAACGCGCGGATCAGGCGCGCGCTGCCGGGCGCGCCCGACGCGCTGAGGAGGATCGTCGTCAACCGAGGTCGATCCGGTCGCCGGCGAGGTACTCGAGGAGCTCTTCGCGCTTCGCGTCGAGCATCGCGCGCATCGTCTCGCCCATCGTCGCGCCGGGATAGACCCAGATCTCCGGATGGATGAGCAGCTGCAGCCACTCGAACTTGCCCGCGCGCAGCTCCTCGTGCGGGCAGCCGTGACGCCAGTGCTGGTTCGAGTCGGAGCGGTACTTGCCCTTGGTGAACCACGGCGCCTGCATGACGTTGACGAAGCCGCTCACCGGCTCGTGTACGTACTCCGGGTCGGGGTTGTGCCACGCGACGACGGCGTCGAAGCGGTCGTCCTGGACGGCGCGCGGGTAGACGGCGTGCAGCGCGACGGCGTGTCCGAGATCGCGGAGCTCCGTGATCGAATCGCGCCCGAGCGCCGAGTCGAGGTTGTAGAAAACGCTCTCCCGCATCAGGAAGTACGTCGCGTGCGCGCCCAGCTCGTGCTCGAGCCGCGCCATCGTCAACGCCGCCTCGAGTGAGAGGTCGACGTCGTGGCGGAGAAAGAGATCGCCGACCTCCGGCTCGGAGTCGAAGCGCCCCCAGTGGTAGCCGCCGGCCTCGGCGGCCTCGAGCAGCTCGCGGTAGTGGTCGAGGTCGAATGCGCAGCTCATGTCGTCCGCACGTCTATCAGCCCGGCCGCGGTGTCGGCGCGCTCGAGCGCCTCGAGGTTCGTCGGGCCCGAGGCGATCACATAGCCGCGCCGGTCGCCGTCGGTCTGCACGGGCCGGATCGTCTCTCCCGGCTCGATCCAGGTCTCGGCGCGCTCGACGCCCGGCACGGCGAGCGCCTGCTCGAGCGGGCCGACCTCCTCGACGACGCCGGTCCGGAGTGGGCCCGGCGACGCCGTGAGGAAGCGGATCGCGACGGGATGATGGAAGCGCGGCGTCACGAGCTCGTCGGACACCGGCTCGCCGAGCGCCTGGAGCACGGCGATCTCGACGAGGTCGATGCCGACGCCGTAGCGCGGGATCTCGACCATCTGCCCGCCGGGGATGCGCGCCGCGATCTCGACGACCCGCACCTCGTTGTCGTGCGGCGAGACGAGGAGCTGCGGATACGCAATGCCGTTGTGCAGACCGATCGCGTGCACCGCTGCGACGGCGACTCGTTCCACCTCTGCGAGCGCGTCGCCGAAGAGCGTCGACGGGTAGAGGTGCGCGAGCGCGACGCCGAAGCCGATGCCATCGGGGCGGAGCCGGTCAGACGCGGTGATGAGGTGGACGTCGTCGTCACGCGCGACGAGCAGCGTGTTGACCTCGCGGCCGTGGTGGTAGCGCTCGACGATCACCTCCTCCGAGCGGGACGCGGCGATCGCGAAGGCCATCTGCGTGCGGAGCTCGTCGGCGTCGTGCACGAGGAAGATGCCGCGCTGGCCCGCCGAGTCGGCCGGCTTCAGGACGGCGGGGAAGCCGACCGCCCGCGCGGCGGCGCGCACCTCGGTCTGCCGCCGAAGGGCGGCGAACTGCGGCTGCGGCACGCCGCGCTCGGCGAACTCCCGCCGCATCGCGATCTTGTTGGTCGCGAGATGGGCCGTCTCGGAGCCGATCCCCGGCAGTCCGAGCAGCTCGGCGACGCGCGCGACGATCGGCACGGCGCTGTCGGCCGCCATCGTCATGACGCCGTCGACCGCATGCCTGCGTCCGACCTCGGCGACGGCGCCGGCGTCGGAGAAGTCGACGGCCTCGCCGACGTCGGCGACCGTGAGCCCGGGCGCCTCCGCGTTGCGGTCGACCGCGACGACCTGCACGCCGAGCTCCTTCACGCGCTCGATCGCCCGGCGCTGGTTCCGGCCGGCGCCGACGAAGAGAACGGTTTTCACCCGGCGATGCTAATCGCGTGGGCGCACGGCGTCGTTCAAGAGCGTCCGCACGGAATCGACGTTGAGCGGGCCGCCCGCGGAAATCGCGAGTGCGAGCCCGTTCATCACGATCGCCGTGAAACGGGCGAGGTCGTCCGCGCCGATGTCGGTCCGGAACTCACCGCTCGCCTGGCCCCGCTCGAACGTGCCGAAGACGGTTTGCCGCTGCTCGGGCGTCGAGGTCATGCGCTTCAGGAACTCGGGGTCGTGCAGCAGCTTGACCTGAGTCTCGATCAGCACGTTCAGCCAGCTCGGGTCGGCGCCGGCGATCGCGCGCACGAGCGCGTCGAGCCCCTGGTCGGCGAGGAGGGCCTGGTAGCGCGCGTTGTCCGAGCTCGCGAGGGCGGCGAAGAGGTCGAGCTTGCCGTCGAAGTAGTGGAAGATCGCGCCGCGCGAGAGGCCGATCTCCTCCTCGAGCCGGGACACCGTCGCCCCGTCGTAGCCGTGCCGGGCGAACGCCCGGCGGGCGCCCTCGAGGATCTCGGCCCGGCGGGCGTCGAGATGGGCCTGGCTCACCTTCGGCATCTCCGCACTTTACAAAACCGTACGGACGTTTTATTATCTCGGCCGTGCTGAGAAACCGCTCGCTCCTCGGGCTCCTCACGGCCGAGCTCGTCTCGCTCACCGGCTCCTCGATGACCTTCGTCGCCCTGCCGTGGTTCGTCCTCGTGACAACTGGCTCGACGGCCAAGATGGGCTGGGTCCTCGCCGCCGAGATGCTGCCGATCGCGATCGTCGGCATCCCCGCGGGCTCGCTCATCGCCCGCCTCGGCGCGAAGCGCACGATGCTCGTTTCCGACGCGGCGCGCGGGCCGCTCCTCCTCGTGCTGCCGATCCTCCATCACACGGGGCACCTGTCGTTCGGCGCCCTGCTCGGCACCGCGTTCGCGATCGGCGTCTTCGCGGCGCCCTACTTCGCGTCGTCGCGGCTCGTCATCCCCGAGGTCGCGGGCGAGGACGAGCGCGCGGTCACGGAGGTCAACGCGATCCTCGGCGGCGCGAACCAGCTCACACAGCTCGTGGGCCCGGTGCTCGCCGGCGTCCTGATCGCTGCGACGAGTGCGTCGACGGTCCTCGTGATCGACGCGGGCACGTACGTCTTCTCGTTCCTCACGATCGCCCTCGTCGTTCGCGCCGGCAAGCGCGTCCAGCCGACCGCCGCATCGCGCGGCATCCTCGCCGGCGTCAAGTTCCTGATGCACGACAGCCTGCTCGGGCCGATCATGATCGCGGCCTGCGTCATCAACTTCGTCGCGCAGGGCCTGATCGTGGGTATCCAGGGGCTCGCGTACTTCCGTTACGACGGGAACGCGCACGTGCTCGGCTTCCTCTTCGGCGCCTTCGGTGTCGGCGCGCTGATCGGCGCGCTCACCGCGCAGCAGCTCGCCCGCCGGGCGAATCTCACGAAGCTCGCC
>JBGPLW010000219.1:0-4995 GCA_041486645.1 Gaiellaceae bacterium
CTCGTCGGTGCGCCTCGACATCCGCCGCATCGAGACGCTGAAGGAAGGCGTCGAGGCGGTCGGCAACCGCATCCGCGTCAAGGTCGTGAAGAACAAGGTCGCGCCGCCGTTCAAGCTGGCCGAGTTCGACATCATGTACGGCACCGGCTTCTCGTGGGAGGGCACGGTCATCGACGTCGCCGCCGAGCGGAAGGTCGTCACGAAGTCGGGCTCGTACTTCAGCTTCGGCGACGAGCGGCTCGGGCAGGGGCGGCACAACGCGACCGCGTTCCTGAAGGAGCATCCCGACGTGACGCAGCAGATCCTCCAGAAGATCCAGCTCGAGGTCGGGCCGGAGCAGGTCGTCTCCGCACGGCTGCTGCCGGTCGGGGCCGAGGAGGCGGCGCTCGCCGAGAAGGCGGTCGAGAACGGCGCTCCGGCCGGCAAGGAGGCGAAGGCCGCTGCGGCTGTCGCCGCACTCGCCGAGGTCGGCGCTTCGTCGGAGGACTAACGCTGCCGGTCGTCACGGCGCTGCGGGAGCGGGCGCGCGGGCGCGTCGAGATCGAGCTCGACGGAGCGCCCTGGCGCCTTGTTCCCGCGGACGCGGTTGTGCGGTCGAACCTTCGGGTCGGGCGCGCGCTCGACCGGGAGACCGCGCGTGCACTCGGGCGTGAGTTGCGCCGGGTGCACGCGCTCGGCGTCGCCGCACGCGCGCTCCGCTACCGAGACCTGTCCCGACAGCGGCTCGACGCCCGCCTGGCCGGCCGCGGTGCGGCAGCGGGCGCACGGGCCGAGGCGCTCGAGACGCTCGAGCGGGCCGGCCTCGTCGACGACGACCGCGTGGCGGCGTCCCGGGCGCGGGCACTCGCAGAGCGGGGCTACGGTGACGCCGCGATCCGGCTCGCCCTCGAAGGTGAGGGGCTCGAGGCCGAGGCGGTGCACGCCGGGCTTGCGGCGCTCGAGCCGGAGGCCGAACGCGCCCGTGGGCTCCTCGACCGCCGGGGCGAGGGCCTGAAGACGCTTCGCTGGCTCGCGGCCCGCGGCTTCGACGCCTCGACCCTCGACGACTTCGGCGGATTTGCGGACGAGGGCTGACAGCGCTACGATCCGAGAATCTTCACCTGACGTTTTGCCTGCAAACTGCGCTTTTCCGAACGAAATCGCTACTCCGTGACCGAGACCATGACAACCCGTCCCAACCGTAGGCGCCGGAGGTTCACGGCCAGATAGGGCCGCCGTCCGCGGTGGCGTGCGCGTGCTCGCGTACGCCGGATTCGAAAGCGATGTTCGGGGGAACCGCGGCTGCGGGCCCGATGCCGGGTGGGGAAACCCCAACCGAGCGAGGTGCCGGGCACGTGCTGATCGGAATCGGAGTCGCAGTCGGGATCGCCGTCGGGCTCGTCCTTGCACTCGTCGCCGTGCAGGTGTTCGGGGCGACCGGGGTCGGCAAGGCGCGCCGCCTGCACCGTCAGCTCGTCGAGGACGCCGAGCGCGAGGCCGAGGCCGTGAGGCGTGAGGCGCAGATCGAATCGCGCGAGCAGGCCGTGCAACTGCGGGCCGAGATCGACAAAGAGCTCGCCGATCGGCGCGAAGGCGTGCTCAAGATCGAGGAGCGCGTCCTCGCGAAGGAAGAGGAGATCGAGCGGAAACTGCTCGACCTCGGCCGCAAGGACCAGGGGCTCGCAGACCGCGAGACGCACCTGCGCCAGCTCCAGGAAGAGCTGAAGCAGGCGAAGACGGCGCAGCAGCAGGCACTCGAGCGCGTCGCGGGCATGACGCTCCAGGAGGCGAAGGCCTATCTGCTCGAGCGGGGAGAGGAGCTCGTGCGCCACGACCTCGCCCGGCGCGTGCGAATGCTCGAGGAAGAGGCGCGCGCCGAGTCGAAGCGGCGAGCGCGCAACCTCGTCGCCGATGCGCTGCAGCGGGTCGCCGCGAGTCACGCGGCAGAGACGACGGTCAGCGTCGTCGAGCTTCCGACCGACGACATGAAGGGGCGCATCATCGGCCGAGAGGGCCGCAACATCCGCGCGCTGGAGCACCTCACCGGAGTCGACTTCATCATCGACGACACGCCGCACGCCGTCGTCCTCTCGTCGTTCGACGGCCTCCGCCGTGAGATCGCGCGTCTCACGCTGACGAAGCTGATCGAGGACGGGCGCATTCATCCCGCGCGCATCGAGGAGACGTACTACCAGTCGAAGGCGGAGCTCGAAGAGATCGTCCGCCAGGCCGGCGAGCAGGCGGTCTTCGAGGCGAACTGCGGCCCGTTCCACGAGGAGCTCGTGAAGATTCTCGGCCGCCTGCGCTTCCGCACGAGCTACGGGCAGAACGTCCTCAAGCACACGCTCGAGGTCGTCCACCTCGCGGGGATCATGGCGACGGAGCTCGAAGCGAGCGTGAAAACGGCGAAGCGCGCTGCGCTGCTGCACGACCTCGGCAAGGCGCTGACGCACGAGATCGAGGGCTCGCACGCCGCCATCTCGGCGCAGCTCGCGCGCCGCTATGGCGAAACGCAGCACGTCGTGCACGCGATCGAAGCGCACCACTACGAAGTGCAGCCGCAAACGGTCGAGGCGGTGCTCGTGATCGCGGCCGACGCCATCTCGGCGTCGCGCCCGGGCGCGCGCGGCGAGAGCCTCGAGCACTACATCAAGCGGCTCGAGTCGCTCGAGACCCTGGCAGCGGCGAAGCCGGGCGTCGACAAGGTGTACGCGCTCCAGGCCGGCCGTGAGATCCGCGTCATCGTCAGCCCAACCGACGTCGACGACGACGAGGCAGCGCTCCTCTCCCACGAGATCGCGCGCGAGATCGAGGACCAGCTCGAATATCCGGGCCAGGTCAAGGTGACGGTGATCCGCGAGAGCCGCTCGATCGATGTCGCGCGGAACCACGCGGCGGTGCAGAACGGCGGCGGCTCACTCGAGGCGATCATCGGCGTCGAGGACCCGGCGCCGGAGCAGGAGCACCCGCCGATCCAAGCGGCCTAGCCTCGCGCCTCCGGCTTCAGGCGAGAGGACGCTCGCCCAGGCAACCGCTGAGTCGCCTAGCGCCCTTCGCCCCGGCTGGTTGTCGCGGCCGCGGCGACCCCAAACCAGGTGGTGAGTGCATCACGGAGCCCGGATTGGCAGTCGTCACCGGCCCAGGCGACATGGCCGTCCGGCCGGATGAGCACGGCGGTGGGAGCGGGGACGGCGCCGACGACCGGAAGCTCCCATGCGCCGGCGTGCTCGGCCATCACCAGCCGCACCCGATCTTGCCAGGGAGCGACGTCAACGCCGCCGAGTCCGCCGAGGTCGAGAAGGACGGCCCGGCCATCCTGCAAGAGAGTGAAGACGCGCACCTGACCGTCTGCCGTGACGACGTCGAGGTCGGGCATTCGCCGGCCGAGTAGTGGGTGCCCTTCGCCGAGCTCGTAGCGGATGTCCAGGGCGTGCATCATCGCGGCCAAGCGTGTGCGCGGCTCGTCCATGCCGACCAGCTCGGCCACGGTCTCGCGGAGGGCGTCGATGCGTGCGTCAGAGCGCGTGAGCGTGGTTTGCGCCATCGTCGTTCGAAGCACGCGGGCGGCAACCGGGTGCCGCTCGGCGTGGTAGGTGCCCAGCAGGGCTTCCGGCGAGATTCCCTTCACCACCTGGGCCAACTTCCAGCCCAGGTTGACTGCATCCTGGACGCCCAGGTTCAGGCCCTGTCCGCCGACCGGGTAGTGCACGTGTGCGGCGTCCCCGGCGAGCAGCACACGCCCCTGCCGGTAGGACGCCGCCTGTCGGGTCATGTCGGTGAACTGCGAGATCCACGTCGGGTTGTGGACGCCGAAGTCGGTTCCCCAGACCGCCACGAGCGCGCGACGCAAGTCGTCCAGCGTCGGATCGGAGGCTGGCCCCGCATATCGCTCGCTGATCACGAGCCCGATGCGACCGTCCTCGAGGCGGCCCATGGCCTGCGTGCCGTTCTCGTCATGCCGCATGCCCAGCTGCGGCTCCTCGTCCATCTCCACCTCGGCTATCAGCGAGCTGACCGAAGGATCCCAACCCGGGAACTCGATGCCGGCGGCCTTGCGGATGACGCTCCGGCCGCCGTCGCATCCGACCAGAAACTGCGCGCGGAGGCGCCGGCCGTCGGAGAGCTCGACGTCGACGCCGGCCTCGTCCTGTGCGAAGCCGGTCACCTCGCGGTCCCGGATGATCGGCACCTCGAGCTCAGCGACCCATGCGGCCAGGATGCGCTCGAAGTGGTTCTGCCCCAGCGCCAGGCCGTAGTTGTGCCGCGTTGGGAAGTCGCTGATGTCGAGGCGGACGCCGGCGAAGGCGCCGATCTGCATCGCCTGTCCCTCGGCCAGGAAGCGATCCGCGATCCCGCGCTGGTCGAGCACCTCGATCGTGCGGGAGTGCACGCCGCGGGCGCGCGACCCGAGAAGCTCCTGGGTTCGGCGCCGTTCGACGACGACGACGTCAGCGCCGCCCACCATCAGCTCGCCGGCCAGCATCAATCCCGTCGGGCCGCCTCCGGCGATCACCACAGCGTGCTCCGTCATCCCCACCCGCCCGCAGTATGCGCCCGAACCCGCTCAGTCGTCGTACGTCGGGTAACCCGCGTGTTCGCGACCGCGCGTGCGGACCAGGGCGCACCGACTCGCGCGTTCCGCGGCCGGCGTCGAGTGACATTCCCGAACTGGCGCACACCAGCGCCACCTCGTCGATCGACGTCTTTCAGCTGTCCTCGAAGGGTCATCAACGCTCTTCGCCCGGCGTAACGAAGCAGACTGGGCGACCGGGACAGCATCCCTCGACGCGTAACGCTTGGCGGAGTACGCTCCTGCCAAAAAGGAGGCGGGATATGGCGAGGTTTGTGTTGCTCCTCTTCGTTGCGACGTTGGCAGCGGTTGGTGCGGGAGCGTCGAACGCAGCGGTCGACTCGAACGTCACCTTTCCGACCTCGGGCGTCATTCCTTTCGCGTGCGTCGAACCGATCGCGTATTCGGGCCAGGACCACCTGGTATCCCGCGTGACAAGCGACAGC
>JBGPLW010000220.1:0-4989 GCA_041486645.1 Gaiellaceae bacterium
CGTGAGGAACGCGGCGAGCATCGCGAAGAAGCTCGCGAGCGTCATGATCAGGACGTCGCGGTTCGCGACATGGGAGAGCTCGTGCGCGAGCACCGCCTCGACCTCCTGCGGCTCGAGGCGCTGCCAGAGGCCCCGGGTCACCGCCACCGCTGCGTGCTTCGGGTTGCGGCCCGTCGCGAACGCGTTCGGCACGTCGGTCGGGACGATCGCGATGCGCGGCTTCGGCAGGTCGGCCAGCGCGCACAGCCGTTCGACCATCGCGTGCAGCTCAGGCGCCTCCTCCGGAGAGACGATCTTCGCGCCGGAGGCCGCGAGCGCGAGCTTGTCCGACGTGTAGTACTGGACGACCGCGATCACGACGATGATCACGGCCATCGCCGCGAACCCGACGTTCAGCACCTTGATGAGAACGAGCGCGAAGATCACGTAGAGCAGGCCGAGCAAACCGCCCGTGAAGACCATCCTCAGGGAGAGGCCGAAATCACGCCCGTACGACTTGCGCTTCACGCTTCACATGGTAGTCACGTGGGGTAAAGTCACGGCCCGTGCGCCGCCTGCTGCCACTCGCGCTCCTCGCCGCCGCGCTGCTCGCCGGCTGCGGCTCGGAGGGCGTCACGAGCCCCGCCCCGGAGACGGTCATCGGCTCGCTGCCGACGCCCACGACCGCGCCGGAGACCCCGGCCTCGAAGCTCAAGGGCGATCCCGCCGCAGGCAAGAAGCTCTTCACGAGCGCCGGCTGTGTCAACTGCCACACGCTCGCCGCGGCGAACGCGAAGGGCACCGTCGGGCCGAATCTCGACCAGGCGAAGCCCGACTTCCTGCGCGCGACCGCGCGCGTGACGCTCGGCAAGGGTGCGATGCCGTCGTTCAAGGGCCAGCTCACCGACCAGCAGATCGCCGACGTCGCACAATTCGTCGTCACGTCGACCTCGGGCGGATAGAGCTCCCGGCCGGATTCCCGACGAGCGTCGCCGCTTTCGCGGTCGACCTCGACCGCACGCTCATCGCCAAGGACTCGGCGCTCCGTCCGCATACGCTCGCGGCGATCGCCCGCGCGCGCGACGCCGGGGTACACGTGATCGTCGTCACCGGACGGATGTTCCGTTCGGTGCGCCCGTACCTCGCCGAGGCGGGCCTCGACGATCCCGTCGTCTGCTACCAGGGAGCCGTCGTCGCCGATCCGCGCAGCGGCGAGTTCCTGCGGCACGTGCCGATCCCGCGCGCGGCGGCGCTCGAGGCGATCGACGCCGTCGTCGACGCGGGCTTTCACGTCAACTGTTACGTCGACGACATTCTCTATGTCGCCGAGGTGACGCCCGAGGCACGTGCCTACTCGGGCTTCCAAGGCCTCGAGATCCACGAGGTCGGGCCGCTCGATGCGTGGTTGCACGACGATCCGACGAAGCTCGTCGCGGTCGGCGACCCGGCTGCGCTCGACGAGCTCGAGGACGTGCTGAAGCCGCGCTTCGCGGGGCGGCTCTTCGTCTCGAAATCGCTGCCGCATTTCCTCGAGTTCGCGCACCCCGACGTGAACAAGGGGTCGGGGCTCCAGTTCGTCGCCGACCGGCTCGGTTTCACGGCGGAGCAGACCGTGGCCTGCGGCGACGGCGAGAACGACCGCGAGCTGCTCGACTGGGCCGGGTTCGGCGTCGCCGTAGCGAACGCGCACGAGGACATCCTCTCCCGTGCAGATCTCGTCGTGCCGGACGTCGAGGAGGAAGGTGTCGCAACCTTGCTCGACGCCTACCTAGACTCCCTTTCGTGATCGACCTCCGCGCAGCCCGTCAGGATCCGGACGCGATCCGCGCCGCGCTCGCACGCAAGGGCGCCGCCGAGGCGTTCGACGAGCTGCTGGCCGCCGATCGCGCGGTGCTCGAGGTGCAGCCCCGCGTCGAAGACCTGCGGGCGAAGCGAAAGCTCAAGGGCAAGCCGACGCCGGAACAGCTGCAGGAGCTCGAGCGGGTGAAGGTCGAGCTACAGCAGCTCGAGGAGCAGCTCGCGGCGGCCGAGGCGCGGCGCAAAGACCTGCTCGCGCGCGTGCCGAACCCGCCGGCCGAGGACACGCCCGACGGCTTCACCGACGAGGATGCCCGCGAGGTGCGGCGTGTCGGCGAACCGCCCGCGTTCGACTTCCCGGCCAAGGATCACCTCGACCTCGCGCAGGTGTTCGGCTGGATCGACATGGAGCGCGCGGCAAAGGTGTCGGGCGCGCGGTTCGCGTACCGCGTCGGCGACCTCGCGCTCCTCGAGCTCTCGCTCTACCGCTATGCGCTCGACCGGCTCGTGCAGAAGGGCTTCACGGTCGTGCTGCCGCCCGTGCTCGTGCGCGAGGAGGCGATGTACGGCACGGGGTTCCTGCCGACCGACGAGGTGAACATCTACAAGGTCGAGCGCGACGAGCTGTACCTCACCGGCACGGCGGAGGTCGGCCTCGCCGCCATGCACATGGGCGAGATCCTCGAGGACGACACGCTGCCTCTGCGCTACGTCGGCTACTCGACGAACTTCCGCCGCGAGGCGGGCGCCGCCGGCAAAGACACGCGCGGCATGTTCCGCGTGCACCAGTTCGACAAGGTCGAGATGTTCGTCTTCACGACGATGGAGGTCGCCCGCGACGAGCACGAGCACCTGCTCGCGATCGAGGAGGAGCTGATCGGCGACCTCGACATCCCGTATCGCGTCGTCAATGTCGCCGCAGGCGACCTCGGTGCATCGGCGGTGAAGAAGTACGACATCGAGGGCTGGTTCCCCGGTCAGGAGCGATACCGCGAGCTGACGTCGACCTCGAACACGACCGACTACCAGGCGAGGCGGCTCGACATCCGCACACGGCGCGACGGGAAGCTCGAGCACGTCGCGACGCTGAACGGGACCGCCGTGACCGCACGCACCGTGATCGCGCTCATGGAGAACTTCCAGGACGCGGGCGGCTCGATCGCCGTGCCGGAGGCGCTGTGGGAGTACGGCGCGCCGCAGCGCCTCGGTAGCGGCGAGCGCGTGTGAGCGCCCGCACCGACATCGCAGCGACCGGGATTCCGTCGTCCGAGCTCGACGAGCGACGCGAGCGGCTGCTCGAGCACTGCCGCGCCAACGGGCTCGACGGCTTTGTGCTCTTCGACGAGTCCTATATCCGCTACTTCGGAGGCTTCGGCTTCCTCGCGACGGAGCGGCCGGTTGCGTTCGTCGTCAACCTCGCAGGCGAGGCGGCCGTGTTCGTCCCGGAGTTCGAAGTCGAACGCGTGCTCGCTGAATCCGAGTTCGACCGCGTCGAGTCGTACCCCGAGTATCCGGGTGAAGAGCATCCGATGCGAATCCTCCAGCGCGTCCTCGAGGACATGGGCATGCGCGGAGCGGTCGGCGCCGAGCAGGATGGCTACCCCGGCATCCTTGGCTATCAGGGCCCGGCGCTCAGCGAGGTCGGAGGACGCGACGTGTTCCCGCTGACGCCGTTCGTCGAGCGGATGCTCGTCCGCAAGAGCGAGAGCGAAGTCGCGCTGATCCGTGAGAGCGCGCGCTGGTGCGAGCACGCGCACGGCCTACTGCAGGAGTACTCGCGGCCCGGCGCGACGGAGGCCGAGGCGAGCCTGCGTGCGAGTCACGAAGCGACGCTCGCGATGCTCGACGCGCTCGGCCCCTCGTACGCCGGCCAGCAATCGTCGTCCGATGGCGCGACGGCGGGTTACCGCGGCCAGATCGGCCGCCGGAGCGCGTGGGCCCACGCTGTCGCGCACAACATTCGCTTCGAGCCGGGCGACGTGCTCGTGACCGAGACCGCGGCGCCCGTGTGGGGGTACAACGCCGAGCTCGAGCGGGCGATGATCATCGGCCCGCCGACCGACGAGATGCGGCGCCTGTTCGACCACATGCTCGCCGCGCAGCAATCGGCATTCGACGCCCTCCGGCCTGGTGTGACCTGTGCGGACGTCGACCGCGCGGTGCTCGGCTACTTCGAGGAGAACGACCTGCTGCCGTACTGGCAGCAGCACGTCGGCCACGCGATCGGCCTGCGCAACCACGAGGCGCCGTTTCTCGACATCGGCGACCATTCGCCGGTCGAGCCGAGAATGGTGTTCACGATCGAGCCCGGCGTATACGCGCCTGGGCTCGGCGGCTTCCGCCACTCCGACACCGTCCTCGTGACGCCGGACGGGATCGAGATCCTCACCGACTACCCGTCGGACATCGAGAGCCTGACGATCCCGGTCTGACGCAGCCCACCCTTTGCGCGAGGCCGAGCGCGGGCAGTAGCTGTCACGGCAATCGTCTACCGTTGACCGCTGCGCGGCGGGGTGCCGGAGCGGTCGAACGGGGCGGTCTTGAAAACCGCTAACCCCCTAAAGGTTCGTGGGTTCGAATCCCACCCCCGCCGCCTCGATCTTCAGCCCGCTTCTAGACTCGGAGGGTGACGAGCGGCGAGGACCTGCGCGGACTCATGCGGTTCGTGCCGCATCCGGTCGCCGTGCTGGCGGTGCGGACCGACCGCGACACGATGGGCGTCACCGTCTCGTCGCTCGTGTCGCTGTCGCTCGAGCCGCCCCTCATCGGCGTCTCGATCGGCAAGCAGGCATCCGTCTACGAGCTGCTGCGGAGCGCAGGCGCGTTCTCGCTCAGCATCCTCGGCGACGGCCAGGAGGATCTCGCCCGCCGCTTCGCCTCCGGCCGCCCGCCGCTCGTGCACTGGAGCGGCGTCGAGACGATCGAGGGCCACCACGCGCCCCGTCTCGCCGGCGCACTCGGCTGGCTCGAGGCGCGCACGATCGCCCAGCACGACGCGGGCGATCACACGTTCTTCATCGCCGCCGTCGAATCGGTCGAGCGCGGCCCCGCGCCGAGCGCGCTGATGTACCGAGACCGCTCGTACCACTCGTTGTGATCGAAGCCGTCGTCTTCGATATGGACGGCGTGCTGATCCAGTCCGAGGAGGTTTGGGACGAGGTGCGCGAGGCGTACGTCCGCGAGCGCGGCGGACGCTACGACGACGAGGTTCAG
>JBGPLW010000221.1:0-4935 GCA_041486645.1 Gaiellaceae bacterium
CACCGCACCCGCACCGCCTCCGACATGCATTCGCGACGCACCTGCTGGAAGGCGGAGCCGACCTCCGCACCATCCAGGAGCTGCTCGGGCACAGCTCGCTCTCGACGACGCAGATCTACTCCCACGTCGACGCGCGGCGGCTGCGGAAGGTCTACGACTCGTCCCACCCGCGGTCATAAGAGCGGCGGCCCTGGTCGCTTAACTCCGCAACCAGGCTTCAGCCTGGTTGCAGTCGTTTCAACGACTGCAACCTGCTTGAAAGCAGGTTGCGGGCACCGTAGGCCGAACCCGGAAGCCGATGGACTCCGCCGTCGACTCCTTCCTCGCGCTCTCGACCGCGCGCCTCGCGCCGCGGACGGTCGACGCCTACCGGCGCGACCTCGTCGACTTCTCGGCCTGGCTCGGCGGCTCGCCGGCGGGTGCGACGCCGGATCAGCTTGCGGGCTACGTCGCGCAGCTCCGTGCCGACGGGCTCGCGGCGACGACGATCGCGCGCCGCGTCGCGGCGCTCCGCTCGTTCTTCCGCCACCAGGTGCTGCTCGGCGCGCGCCCGGACAACCCGGCATCTGAGCTCGAGCTGCCGCGCCGGCGCCGTGCGCTGCCGAAGACGCTCTCCCCCGGCGAGGTCGAGCGGCTGATCGACGCCGCTACGGGCACGACGCCGCGGTCGCTCCGCGACCGCGCGCTCGTCGAGCTGCTCTACGGCGCCGGCCTGCGGGTCAGCGAGGCCGTCGGCCTCGAGCGCGCGGCAATCGACCTCGAGGGGCGCCTCGTGCGCGCGGTCGGCAAGGGCTCGAAGGAGCGCATCGTGCCGATCGGTCGCGAGGCCGTCGATGCGCTGCGCCGCTACATGGCCCACGGCCGCCCGTTCCTCGACAAGCGCCACCGGCCGGAGCTCTTCCTGAACGCGCAGGGCGGCGCGCTCACACGGGCGGGCGCCTTCCTCATCCTCCGCAAGCTCGCGGAGACCGCCGGCCTCGAACCGCAACGGGTCCACCCCCACCTCCTGCGCCACTCGTTCGCCACGCACCTGCTCGAAGGCGGTGCGGATCTGCGCTCCGTCCAGGAAATGCTGGGCCACGCGGATCTGGCCACGACCGAGCTCTATACCCACGTGTCCGATCGCCGCCGCCGCGAGTTGTACTTCCAAGCGCATCCGCATGCGCGCAAGAAGGTTTGACCGCTAACTGCGCTTCGGCTGTTTCTTCTTCAGGTGCTGGACGACGCCGTTTGCGGCGCGCCGCAGCTCGGCGTCCGCCTCGTCGTCGGCGGCGAGCCCCTCGAGCAGGACGATCGTGTTCCGCTCGGCCGAGCCGTTCTTGAGGCAGAGGATCGCAAGTCGGCGCACCGCGGCGTTGCCGTCGGCGGTCGCGAGCGTGTGCAGCAGGGGACGAACCCCGTTGATCGTGCTCGGATGGTCGCGCGACATGAGCTCGAGCGAGAGCAGCGCCGAGCCGCGGCACGCCGGGCTCTCGTCGTCGAGCCCGCGCCGCAGCAGCTCCTCCTTCGCGCGCCAGCGAAACTGCCCGATGGCGCGAAACGCGACGGCGCGCTCGCGGAAGTCCGCGCTGCGCGCGGCGCCCTCGAGATCGTCCGCCCACGTCGCGCGGAGATCCGCGAGCTCGCGCTCCGACCCGCTCTGCGCGAGCTCGTCGCCCTGGGCCGCCGCCTCCGCGAGCGTCATGCGTGCACCCTCGCGGCCGCGAAGATCGCCGCCGCAGAGCGGTCGACGTCCTTCGGCGTCGTCCTGAAGTTCGAGACCGAGATCCGCATTGCGTGCTCTCCGTTCCAGTCGGTGCCGCCGAGCCAACAGGTGCCGTCCTGCTGCACTCGAGCGATCGTCTCACGGGTGCGCTCGCCGTCGCCGATTCGAACGAGCACCTGATTGAGGACGACGTCGTTCAGCACGGTCGCTCCACCGGCTACGAGCGCGTCGGCGAAGCGTCGCGCGTTCGCGCAGCACCGTTCGATCATCTCGGCGATGCCCGTCCGGCCGAGCGAGCGGATCGCCGCGTAGATCGGAAAGCCGCGTGCACGCCGCGAGAACTCGGGCGTCCAGTCGACCTCGTCGCGCTCGCGCCTGTCCTCCGCGTGCACGAGATACGACGCGGTCACGCTCATCGCCGCGCGATGCGACTCGGGATGCGCGCAGAACGCGAGCCCGGAGTCGTACGGGACGTTCAGCCACTTGTGGCAGTCGGTCGCCCACGAGTCGGCGCGCTCGCTTCCGCGCAGCAGATGGCGGAGATTCGGCGACGTCGCGGCCCAGAGCCCGAAGGCGCCGTCGACATGGAACCAGGCGCCCGCCTCGGCAGCGACGTCCGCGATCGCGTCGAGATCGTCGAAGGCGCCGGTGTTCACCTCGCCCGCCTGACCGCACACGATCGTCGGGCCGCCGCCGAGCCGGAGCTCGTCGACGCGCATCCTGCCCTGGTCGTCGACCGGCACGACCTCGAGCGACACCGCGCCGATCCCGAGCAGCCGCAGCGCGCGGTCGATCGTGACGTGACGCTTCGCACCGACGACGACGCGGATCGGCGGCGCGCCCGCAAGACCCTGCTGCGCGACGTCCCAGCCCACGTGCGCGAGCACGTGGTGCCGGGCCGCAGCGAGCGCGGTCACGTGCGCCATCTGGCAGCCGGTGACATACGCGACCGAGACGTGCGGCGGCAGCCCGAGCAGCTCCGCGAGCCAGCTGCGGCACACCTCCTCGACGACCGCCGCGGAGGGCCCCGCGGCGTAGAGGCCGGCGTTCTGGTCCCAGACGGACGTCAGCCAGTCGGCGGCGACCGCGGCGGGCAGGGCGCCGCCGATCACGAAGCCGAAGTAGCGGCCGGACGGGATGCCGACGATGCCCGGCCCGGCGTCCTCGACGAGAGCAGCGAACACGGCATTCGGGTCGATGCCGTCTTCGGGTAACGGCCCGCCGAGCGCCCGGGTGAGCTCCTCCACGTCCGCCTCGGGAGCGATCGGACGCTCGTCGAGGGTCTCGAGGAAGTCGGCTGCGTACTGGGCCGTCCGCTCGAAGAGTTGTCGCTCGCTCACCCACGCGACTTTATCGGCACGTCGGTAGATTCAGAGACGTGGCTCACAAAGTCGTCCTCATTCCCGGTGACGGGACCGGCCCGGAGCTGACCGAGGCGACGCGCCGCGCCCTCGAGGCGACCGGCGTCGACTTCGAGTGGGACGTCAGCGAGGCCGGCGCCGACGTCATGGACAAGTACGGCGGCAACCCACTGCCGCCCGAGGTGCTCGACGCGATCCGCGAGACGGGCGTTGCGCTGAAGGGCCCGATCACGACGCCCGTCGGCGGCGGCTTCCGCTCCGTGAACGTGGCGCTCCGCAAGGAGCTCGACATGTACGCGCAGGTGCGCCCGTGCAAGAGCTACCCGGGCGTGCGCTCACGGTTCCAGGACGTCGACCTGATCATCATTCGCGAGAACACCGAGGACCTCTACGTCGGCATCGAGTACGAGCAGGGCACCGAGGACGCCGAGGAGCTCATCCGCTGGATCGAGTCGAAAGGCGGCAGCTTCCGCCATCGCGACGCCGGCATCTCGATCAAGCCGATCTCGGTCACCGGCACGCGCCGCATCTTCGAGTTCGCGTTCGACTACGCGCGAAAGAACGGCCGCCGCAAGATCACGGCCGTCCACAAGGCGAACATCATGAAGTTCACCGACGGCCTCTGGCTCCACGTCGCGCGCGAGGTGGCGGCGGAGAACTCGGACATCGAGTTCGACGACCGCATCGTCGACAACATGTGCATGCAGCTCGTCCAGCGGCCGGAGGAGTACGACATGCTCGTGCTGCCGAACCTCTACGGCGACGTGCTCTCCGATCTCTGCGCCGGCATGATCGGCGGCCTCGGGCTTGCGCCCGGGGGGAACTACGGCGAGGACGTCGCGGTGTTCGAGCCGACGCACGGCTCCGCGCCGAAGTACGCGGGCCAGAACAAGGTCAACCCGATGGCGGAACTGCTCTCGGGGATGCTCATGCTCCGACACCTCGAGGAGCGCACGGCCGCCGACCGGCTCGAGCGCGCGATCGCCGAGGTGATCGCAGAAGGCAAGAGCGTCACCTATGACATGAAGCCGAATCGCGACGACCCGACCGCGGTCGGCACGAGCCAGGTCGCGGACGCGATCATCGAGAAGCTGGAGGCGAGCGTTCCCGCATGAGTAGTCGGAGAAAGATCACGGTCGTCGGCGCCGGCAACGTCGGCGCGACGTGCGCGCAGGTGCTCGCCACGCGCGACTACGCGGATGTCGTCCTCGTCGACATCAAGGAGGGCCTGCCACAGGGCAAGGCGCTCGACATCAACCAGATGGGCGCGGTGCTCGGCTACGAGCCGAACGTCTCCGGCTCGAACGGCTACGAGGAGTCGGCCGGCTCGGCTGTCGTCGTCATCACCGCGGGCCTCCCGCGCTCGCCGGGGATGTCGCGCGACGATCTCGTCGTGACGAACGAGAAGATCGTGAAAGACGTCACCGAGAAGGTGACCGTTCACAGCCCCGACGCGATCCTGATCGTCGTCTCGAACCCGCTCGATGCGATGTGCCACGTCGCGAAGAACGTCTCGGGCTGGCCGAAGGAGCGCGTGTTCGGGATGGCGGGCATCCTCGACACCGCACGCTTCTCGACGTTCATCGCGTGGGAGACCGGTGCCTCCGTCAAGGACGTGCAGGCGATGGTGCTCGGCGGCCACGGCGACCAGATGGTCCCCGTTGTGTCGGCAACGACCGTCGGCGGCATCCCGCTCCGCAAGCTCGCCGCCGAGGACGCAATCCAGGCGATGGTCGAGCGCACCGCGAAGGGCGGCGGCGAGCTCGTGAACCTCATGGGCACCTCGGCCTGGTACGCGCCGGGCGCGGCCGCCGCGCAGATGGTCGACTCGATCATGCTCGACGAGAAGCGCGTGCTCCCGTGCACCGC
>JBGPLW010000222.1:0-4930 GCA_041486645.1 Gaiellaceae bacterium
ACGACGACGAAGGAGCGCTTCGCCGCCGCGCTCGCGAAGACGATCTACGCCGATCTCGAGTCGCCTGGCGAGCAGGTCGTCGAGCGCGCGGCGAGCCTCTTCCGCGGGCTGCGAATCCGGCCGACGATGGAGGTCGATCCCGACGACCTGACGCTGCGCTTCACCTTTCAGGCGGGGCGCCGCCAGAGCGACATCGACGACACGATCGAGCGGCTGCTCGAGCTGCCGGGCAAGATCGCCGCGGAGCGCAAGCGGCGCGTCGCAATCGTCTTCGACGAGTTCCAGGAGATCGTCGGGCTCGACCGGAACTTCCCGAACCTCATGCGCTCGGTGTTCCAGATGCAGCCGGAGATCGGGCACGTCTACCTCGGCAGCAAGCGGCACGTGCTCGAGCGGATCTTCAACGACAAGAACGAGCCCTTCTGGCGCAGCGCGAAGCAGATGGAGCTCGGACCGATCGCACCCGCGAAGTTCGCGCCGTTCATCCGGAAGCGCTTCGACTCGACGGAGAAGGCGATCACCCCCGACGCGCTCGACCGCCTGCTCGGCATCACGGCGGGCCATCCGTATGCGACGCAGGAGCTCGCCTACGCGGTGTGGCAGCTCGTGCCGTCGGGACATCACGCGTTCCCGGACGACGTCGACACCGCGGTCGAGCAGGTGTTGCGCTCGGAGCACAACCACTTCGCCCGGATCTGGGACGAGGCGCCGGCCGCGCAGCGGCTGCTCATGCTCGCGCTCGCGGAGGAGCCTGCGCACGCGGTGTACTCGGCCGGCTATCGCGAGCGCCACGACCTGCCGGGGCCGTCATCGGTGGGCATTGCGCTCCAGGCGCTCGAGAAAAAGGAGATCGCGGGCCGCACGAGCGACGGCGACCGCTGCATCATCGAGCCGTTTCTCGCCGAGTGGCTCCGGCGCGAGCAGCGGCCCGTCTAGGAGGCGACGGCGGCGGGCCAGAGCTCGACCTGCTCGCTCCAGACCTCGAGGAAGAGCTCCGCGATCTGCGGGTCGAACTGCGAGCCGGCGCATGCGGCGATCTCGAGGAGCGCCCGGTCGACCGAGAGCACGGGCCGGTACGGCCGCGGCGAGGTCATCGCGTCGAAGGCATCGGCGACGGCGAGGAGGCGCGCCTCGACCGGGATCGAGCGGCCGCGCAGCCCCGAGGGATAGCCGTCGCCGTCCCAGCGCTCGTGGTGGAAGAGGACGTACGGAAGCGCGGCGTGGGCGGAGCGGATCGGCAGCACGAGCTCGGCGCCCGCGCGCGGATGGCGGCGGATCGTGCCGAGCTCCTCGAGGCTCAGCGGGCCCGCCTTGCGGAGAACCTCCCGCCCGATCGAGACCTTGCCGATGTCGTGGAGCGGCGCGCCGAAGCGGAGTGAGGCGAGGCGCTCGGGTTCCCAGCCGAGCAGCTCCGCGACCGGCTCGGCGAGCGCTGCCACCCGCGCGCCGTGTCCGTGAGTCTGATCGCGCTCCTCGAGCGCCCGAGAGATTGCCGCCAGCATGCCCGAGGGAAGTTCCGCGGGCCGCGGTCGATTCCTTCAGCGCCCGAGAATCCGCCCGTCGCTCAGAGTCGTTCCTCGAGGCGTCTCCTGGCGAAGTGGACGCCGAGGAGGACGAGCACGAAGACCGCGGCGACGCCGGCTGCGGCGTAGAGGCCGTAGCGCGCGATCGCGTCCGCCGCAGCCTTGCCCCCGTAGTACGCGACGAGCGCGACGACCGTCGCCCACACGATCCCGCCGGTCGCGTTCCAGAAGAGGAAGCGCCACCACGGCATCCGGCCGAGGCCGGCGACCCAGGCGGCCGTGAAGCGCAGGATCGCGATGAAGCGCCCGATGAACACCGTCTTGCCGCCGTGCCGTTTCATGACTCGCTCGGCCCGCGGGATCACCGAGTCCGCCCAGCGCTTCAGCCAGGCGTTGCGCGCGAAGAGCGCGCGCCCTCCGAGACGGCCGATCAGCCAGTAGCCGAGGTTGTCGCCGATGATCGCGGCGGCCGCGGCGACGACGATCACGACCGTGATGTTGTAGTTCCCCTTCGAGGCGAGCAGCCCGAAGAAGACGAGGGCGGTCTCACCGGGGAGCGGAATCCCAAACGACTCGAGCATGACGACGACGAAGAGCAGCGGCAGCCCGTGGTGGGTGAAGAAGTGCTCCACCGGGTGAGCGTACTCGGCGTCGAATATGGTTCCGGCGATGAGGGTCGGAGTTGCGCGCGAAACGGCGCCGGGCGAGCGCCGGGTCGCTCTTGTGCCCGAGACCACCGGGAAGCTCGCGGCGGCGGGCTTCTAGATCGTCGTCGAGGCGGGGGCCGGCGAGGCCGCCTCGTTCCCCGATGCGGCCTACACCGAGGCAGGCGCGACGCTCGGCTCGCCGTGGGAGGCGGACGCAGTCGTGAAGGTGCGAAAGCCTGACGCGACCGAAGTCTCACGCTTGCGCGAAGGCCAGCTGCTCATCAGCTATCTCGATCCACTCGCCGACCGCGAGGGCGTCGAGCGGCTCGGGGCCCGCGGGGTCGTTGCGTTCGCGATGGAGTCGATCCCGCGCACGACGCGCGCGCAGTCGATGGACGCCCTCTCGTCGCAGGCGACGGTCGGGGGCTACAAGGGCGCGCTGCTCGCAGCGGAGCATCTCCCCCGCTTCTTCCCGATGCTGATGACCGCCGCGGGCACCGTGCCGCCGGCGAAGGTGCTCGTGATCGGCGCCGGCGTCGCCGGCCTCCAGGCACTTGCGACCGCGCGACGGCTCGGCGCCGTCGTCACCGGCTTCGACGTGCGCCCGGTCGTGCGCGAGCAGATCGAGAGCCTCGGCGCGAACTGGCTCGACCTCGGCGTCACCGGCGCGGAGGCCGAGGGCGGGTACGCGCGCGAGCTGACGCCGGAGGAGATGCAGGCGCAGCAGCAGGCGCTCGAGGCGCGCATCTCCGACTTCGACGTGGTGATCACGACGGCGGCGGTGCCGGGGCGCGCGGCGCCGCGGATCATCCCCGCGTCCGCCGTTCGCGCGATGCGTCCAGGCTCGGTGATCGTCGACCTTGCCGCCGACACCGGCGGTAACTGCGAGTTGACCGAGCCCGGCGCGGTGGTCGTCCGCGATGGTGTGACGCTCGTCGGTCTCACGAACCTGCCGTCGTCGATGCCGTATCACGCGTCGATGCTCTACTCGCGCAACGTGCAGGCGCTGCTCGTGCATCTCGCTCCCGGCGGCGAGCTTGCGCTCGACTGGGACGACGAGATCACGTCGGGCGCGTGCGTGACGAAGAAAGGAGTGACCGCGTGAGCCACACGACGCTGCTCGTCTTCGAGGTGACGATTCTCGTGCTCACGATCTTCCTCGGCTTCGAGGTGATCTCGAAGGTTCCGGCGATGCTGCACACGCCTCTGATGTCCGGAACGAACGCGATCCACGGGATCGTGATCGTCGGCGCGATGATCGTGCTCGGGCTCGGCCACAAAGGCCCGTTCGCCTGGGTCGTCGGCTTCGTCGCCGTCGTGCTCGCGTCCGCGAACGTCGTCGGCGGTTTCGTCGTCACCGACCGGATGCTCCAGATGTTCCGCAAGCGCGAGCCGGCGAAGCCGGCCGACAGCTCGAGGAACGGCAAGCCGGAGTAGATGGGCGTCAACCCGACGAACCTGCTCTACCTCGTCACGATCGTGACCTTCATTCTTGCGCTGCGGTTCCTCTCGAGCCCGGCGCACGCGCGGCGCGGCAACCAGATCGGCGCGGTCGGCATGCTCATCGCGATCGCAGTCACGTTCGCGAAGAGCGGCATGACCGACTACTGGGCGATCGCGGTCGCGATGCTGATCGGCGGCGGCTTCGGAGCAGTCGCGGCGCGCAAGGTGAAGATGACCGCGATGCCGCAGATGGTGGCGCTCTTCAACGGCGTCGGCGGCGGCGCGGCGGCGCTCGTCTCGCTCGCGGAGCTGCACCGGATCCTTCCCGATCCCGGCCGCCCGAAGGTCGACATCGGCCTGGCGATCGTTCTCTCGGCGATGATCGGGTCGATCTCGTTCGCCGGCTCGATGATTGCGTTCGCGAAGCTGCAGGAACTGATCGGCGGCCGTCCGATCACGTACGCCGGACAGCAGTTCGTGAACGCCGCCTTGTTCCTCGCCTGCGGAACGGCGGGCATCGCGCTCGTTTCCGGTTTGCAGAAAGAGTGGCTGCTCTGGGCTCTCGTCGCCGGCGCGTCGATCTTCGGAGTCCTCTTCGTGCTGCCGATCGGCGGCGCGGACATGCCGGTCGTGATCTCACTGCTGAATGCCTTCACCGGCCTCGCCGCTGCCGCTACGGGTTTCGAGCTCGAGAGCAACGTCCTGATCGTGAGCGGCATGCTCGTCGGCGCGTCGGGCACGTTGCTGACGATGCTGATGGGGCGCGCGATGAACCGCTCGATCACGAACGTCCTGTTCGGCGCGTTCGGCCAGGTGACCGCGCAAGCGGCTGCGGTCGCGGCAGGCGGGGGCGGCCCCGTGCGGAGCGCGACCGCCGAGGACGTCGCGGTGATGCTCGCCTACGCGCACAAGGTCGTCTTCGTTCCCGGCTACGGCCTCGCTGTCGCGCAGGCGCAACATGACGTGCGCGCGCTGGCCGACCTGCTCGAGGCGAAAGGCGTCGAGGTCACGTACGCCATCCACCCCGTCGCCGGACGCATGCCGGGGCACATGAACGTGCTCCTCGCCGAGGCGAACGTGCCGTACACGCAACTGAAGGAGATGGACGAGGCGAATCCCGAGTTCTCGCGCACGGACGTCGCCGTCGTCGTCGGCGCGAATGACGTCGTCAACCCCGACGCCCGCAACAACCAGGGCAGCCCGATCTACGGCATGCCGATCCTGAACGTCGACGATGCGCAGGCGGTCGTCGTTCTGAAGCGGTCGATGAACCCCGGCTTCGCGGGGATCGAGAACCCGCTCTTCTACAACCCGAAG
>JBGPLW010000223.1:0-4899 GCA_041486645.1 Gaiellaceae bacterium
CGAGCGTCCTCGCGACGACGCAGCGCGTCAGTTGCTACGCGCCCGAGGTCACATACTTCGATTTCCTCACCGCCGGCTATCCCGGCGGCGGCATGACGCCGTGCCCCGGCGCGACGACGGGCGAGCAGACGCAGGGCTTCGCGACGCAGGACGTCGCGAACCCGCCGATGCTCGTCAAGGATCACAGCGAGTCCGACATCCGCGTCGACCCAGCGAACCCGCTCCACGTGATCGGGCAGAGCAAATGGTTTGTGAGCGCCGAGGGCTACAACCACCTGCTCGGCTTCTACGAGTCATGGGACGGCGGCAAGACGTTCCCGGTCCAGGGTCATGTGCCGGGCTACGAGGGCTGGACGGACAACACCGATCCGGTCGGCGCGTTCGACCCGTGGGGCAACTTCTACTCGCTTCTGCTCCCGTACGTCTTCTATTACGGGAATGGAGGCGCCCATAAGTACGACATGGGCTCGAACCAGATCAACCCGCTGCTGCCGCCGGAGGCGATCAGCGTCGCGGTGCATCCAGCCGTGAAGAACAAAGCCGATCAAACCTCGCGGAACTGGATCACGACGCACAACGGCGCGCCGGACATCGTGTGGAGCGCGAAGGGCGCCAAGACACATGCTCCTGACAAACAGTGGCTCGCGATCGACACGACGAACAGCAAGTACCGCGGTCGCGTCTACGCGATGTGGGTTGACTACATCTACAACCCGTCGCTGCCGCTGGTTTCGACGGCTCAAGCAAACGCAGACGGAACGCACAGCGACTGGTCGCCCGCACGAGAGCTGCCGACCATCAACGGCAACCGCTTCGACCAGTACCTGCTGCCGCACGTGGCGCCCGACGGGACGGTCTACACGCCGGTTACGCACAACCCGCAGCAGCAGGGGTACCTGAACAACGACATCTACCTCGACTGGTCGACCGACGGCGGCACTACCTGGCAGGGGCCGACGCTGATCCGCAGCGGCATCGTCACGCCCAGCTACCAGAACACGACGTTCCGTGAGGGCATCGTCGACAGCTTCGCCGTCGGCCCGCAAAAGGTGAACGGCCACTACCCGCTCTACCTCACATACGAGAACGGCGACTCGGACGGGACGTCACGCGTCTACCTCGTGGCGTCGTTCGACGGAGGTGCGACGTGGAGCTTCACGCCCGCCCAGGTGAACGACGGCGGCGGCGAGGCGCTTCAGCCGAATCTCAACGTCGCGCCGAACGGCACCGTCGCCGTCGGGTTCTACGACCGCCGGCTCGCGTGCCCCTCGAGCGGCAGCGCGGAAGCACTTGCGGCCGGCCTCGCGCTCGACCCGAACACGCCGTACGGACGTGGGAACTATTGCGTCAACACCGCGATCCAGTTCTTCACGCCGACGCTGCAGCCGATCGGGCAGAACATCAGGCTCTCGCCGCAGACCTGGGATCCGCAGCTGAACGCGCCGCACACGGGCTGCATCGGGTGCGCCGGCACATTCCTCGGCGACTACTTCGGCATCGACTCGGGCGGGGGTTACACGTACACGACGTCGATCTCGACCGCGAACGACGGCTCGAATCCGAGCTTCTACCAGCAGCAGAGCGTCGCGCGCATCGCGACTCCATAACGCGGAAATTGCGGGGGCCGGCGCCTCTCGTAGGCATGGCCCCCGCAACTACCATTGAGGCATGGAGCGCAAGCTCGCCACCGTGCTTTTCGTTGATCTCGTCTCCTCGACGGAGCTCGTCAACGACACTGATCCCGAGGTCGTCCGGCGACGGGTGAGCCGGTTCTTCGACCAGGTCTCGCACTGCATCGTCACGCACGGCGGGACGGTCGAGAAGTTCGCCGGCGACGCCGTCATGGCTGCGTTCGGTGTGCCGCTCGCACACGAGGACGATGCCGAGCGCGCCGTCCGAGCCGCCATCGTGACGATCGACCGCGTCAAGGAGCTCGGCCTCGAAGCCCGCGTCGGCATCGAGTCCGGCGAGGTCGTCGCCGACGACGGCGATTCGACCTTCGCGACCGGCGAAGCCGTCAATCTCGCCGCCCGCCTCCAGAGCAAGGCGGAGCCGAACCAGATCCTCGTCGGGCCCGCCGCCGCGCGCCTCCTCCGCGGACGCGTCGAGCTCGAGGCAATTCACCCGCTCGAGCTCCGCGGCTGGCGCGAGCCGGTCGCCGCACAGCGGGTCATCTGCGTCAACGAGCCGGGCACACCGGTCACGGGGCTTTCCGCGCCGCTCGTCGGCCGCGAGTCGGAGCTCGAGCTGCTCGAGAACACGTACGAGCGCGTCGTGCGCGCCGGGCGCGCCTCGCTCGTGACGATCTACGGCGAGCCCGGTGTCGGCAAGAGCCGGCTCGCGCGCGAGTTCGTCGCGGGCCTCGAGGGCGCGACCGTGCTCGTCGGCCGCTGCCTCCCGTACGGCGAAGGCGTGACCTACTGGCCGCTCGCAGAGATGGTGAAGTCGTCGTCGGGCATCAGCGACGACGACCCGCTCGACGACGCGCACCAGAAGCTTCGCGCGTGCTGCGAGGACGAAGCCGTCGCGGACCTGCTCGGCCTCGCCGTCGGCGTGCTCGAAGCGGTCGAAGGCGAGCGCTCGCAGCAGGACATCTCCTGGGCCGCGCGCGCGTGGGCGGAGCAGCTCGCGCAGGCGCAGCCCCTCGTCCTCGTCTTCGAGGACGTCCACTGGGGTGAGGAGCCTCTGCTCGAGCTCATCGAGCAGCTCGCCGCATCCGTGCGCGAGGCGCCGCTCCTCCTGATCGCGATCGCGCGCTCCGAGCTCCTCGACCTGCGCCCGACGTGGGGCGGCGGCCGCGTCCGCTCGACGACGTTCGAGCTCGAGCCGCTCCAGGCCGAGGAGAGTGCCGAGCTCGTCGCCGCGCTCACCGCCGACCTCGACATGCCAGTCGACATCGAGACCGTGCTCGCGAAGACCGAGGGGAACCCGCTCTTCGTCGAGGAGACGGTGCGGATGCTCGCGGAGCGGCCGCGCGGCGGCGGCGAGCGCATCCCCGACACGCTCCAGGCTCTCATCGCGGCGCGCATCGACCGCCTGCCGTCGGCGCCGCGGCTGGCGCTCCAGCGCGCGTCGGTGATGGGACGGATCTTCATGGCGGGCGCTCTCGCGCACATCTCGCCGGAGATCGACGACGTCGACCACTGCATCGAGGAGCTGCTGCTGCGCGATCTCGTTGTGCGCGAGACGCGCGCGACGATTCACGGCGAGCAGGCGTACAAGTTCAAGCACGTGCTCATCCGCGAGGTCGCCTACTCCGCACTCGCGAAGAGCGCCCGCGCAGACCTCCATCACGCGTTCGCGGAATGGCTCCACGCGCGCGCGGGTGACGAGCTGCTCGAGATTCGCGCGTTCCACCTCGACCAGGCCGCGACGCTCCTCGCTGAGCTCGACGGCTCCGCGCCGGCCGAGCTGCGCGAGGAGACGGCGGTCGCGCTGACGCACGCCGGCAAGCGCGCGCTCTCGCGCGAGGCGTTCCGCAGCGCGCGCAAGCTGCTGCTGCGCGCCGTTGAGCTCGCGCCGACGCTCGACCGCCGCTACCTCGCGGGGCGCGCGGCGTGGCGGCTCACGGACTTCCCGGCCGTGCTCGTCGAGATGGGCGAGGTCTCCCAGGCGGCGGGCAAGGCGGGCGAGACGCGCCTCCACGGCCGCGCGCTCACGGCGCTCGCCGAGGCGGTGCTCCAGCATCGCGCCGACGCGGTGACCGCCCGCAGGCTCATCGCCGAGGCGCTCGACGTGCTCGTCGGCGAGCCGCCCGAGATCCGCTTCGAGCCGCTCTGGGTCGCCGCGCAGGTGGCGGCCTGGTTCGGCGACTCCGACGAGTTCGAGCGCTGGGCGAAGGAAGCACTCGCCGCCGCGCGCGAGGCCGAGCGCAAGGATCTCGAGGCCAACGTCATTCACAGCCTCGTCACCGCGTACGTGCTGCGGCTCGAGCTGCCTGAGGCGGCCCCGCTCGTCCTGCGCGCCCTCGAGCTCGCCGACGCGAGCGGCAGCCTTTTCAGCCGCGCTTCGGCGCTCGGCGTCCGCGGCTGGCTCCAGCTCGTGAGCGAGTGTCCCGTCGAGGCGGAGGCCGACTTCGCCGCGGCGCGGGAGCTCTTCGCCGAGCTCGGCAACACGACGCGTGAGGCCAACATGATCATGATGATCGGCCGCGCGGCCTTCGCGCAGGGCGCGGTCGAGCGCGCGGAGAAGCTACTTCGCGACGCGGTGCGCATGCTCAAGGGCATCGGTGACCGCGGCTCGCTTTGCGAGGCGCAACGCGCTCTCTCGATGGTGCTCTCGGCGCAGGGCCGGTTCGACGAAGCCGAGCGGCTCGCTCTCGAGGCGAGGGAGACGGTGGGCCCGGACGACCGCGTGTCCATCTCGACGACGACGCTCGCGCTCGGCATCGTGCGCGCGGGCCAGCGGCGCGACGCGGAAGCTGAAGCGCTCATGGTCGAGGCGGTCGACGGCTTCGCGATGTACGAGATCCGCGCGCTCGAGCACTGGGCGCTGCGCTACCTCGCCGAGTTCCTCCGCTCGCGCGGCCGCGACGACGAGGCCGTCGTCTACGAAGAGCGCCGCGCCGGGCTCGCGCCCGTGAGCACGGCGCCGATCGTCTGAGTCGACGCGTCGTCCGGCGACTCGCTGATCACGGTTGCGGGGCGCGCGAAGCGCTCGAGTGCGTCGCGTAGCGGCTCGGCCCGCAACGTGCCCTCGCCGTAGGGGAGATGCTTCGTCTCGTTGCGATTCGCGTACGCGATGTCGCTGAAGTGGATGTGGAACGGCGAGCCCGGCTCGAGCACCTCGTCCGTCGCCTCGAGCGCCGACGCGAATGCGTTCACGTCCGTGTACGCGCCGTCGCTCGTTGCGTGCATGTGCGCGAAGTCCAGCACGGGCCGGACGAAGTCGACCTGCGAG
>JBGPLW010000224.1:0-4885 GCA_041486645.1 Gaiellaceae bacterium
CGCAGCAACGTGACCGAGCTGGGCACCGGCGCCGATGTCTACCGGCGCTTCGTCGAGCCTCTGGTTCCCAAACGAGCGCTGCGCTGATGTCCCAGGATTGGGATCGACTCATCGAGCTCGTCCACCCCGATCCACACGCGCTGCTGGGCCCGCACGCCACCCAAGCGGGCATCGCGATCCGAGTGTTCCGTCCCGACGCCGAGTCGGTCTCGATCGTGCCCGATGGCGGCCCGTCGCACGTCGCGACGCTCGTCCATCCCGCCGGCATCTTCGAGGCGGTCCTGGCCGGCGAGAAGCAGGTGCCCGGCTACCATCTCGAGATCGAGCTTGCCGGCGGGCGCGTGCTCGTGACGCGCGATCCCTACTCGTTCCTCCCCACCCTGGGAGAGCTGGACGTGCACTTGGCGCGCGAGGGGCAGCACGAGCGGCTCTACGAGAAGCTCGGCGCCCACGTCCGCGAGGCGCTCGGTCCGGGCGGATCGAGCGTGGGCATCTCCTTCGCCGTGTGGGCGCCGTCGGCGCGCGGCGTGAGCCTGGTCGGGGACGTAAACGGCTGGGACGGGCGCCTTCATCCCATGCGCAACGTGGGCTCGTCGGGGATCTGGGAGCTGTTCCTTCCCGATCTGGAGCCGGGCGCCGCCTACAAATTCGAGATCCGCACCCAGGACGGCGATCTCCTCCTCAAGGCCGACCCGTACGCGTTCTGGGCGGAGGTCCCGCCCGCCACGGCGTCACGCGTCTATCGCAGCGAGTTCCGCTTCGCCGACGAGGAGTGGATGGAGGCACGCCGGACGCGGGCCGCGCACCGCGAGCCGCTGTCGATCTACGAGGTCCACCTGGGCTCGTGGAAGCGCTCCCCCGACGACCCTCAGCGCCCGCTCCCCTATCGCCTGCTGGCCGAGCAGCTGGCCGACTACGTCACCGATCTCGGCTTCACGCACGTCGAGTTGATGCCGGTCATGGAGCACCCGTTCGGCGGCTCGTGGGGCTACCAGGTGACGTCGTACTTCGCCCCCACGTCCCGCTACGGCGCTCCCGACGACTTCCGCTTCTTCGTCGATCTGCTTCACCGGCGCGGCATCGGGGTGATCCTGGATTGGGTCCCGGCGCACTTTCCACGCGACGAGTTCTCGCTCGGCCGCTTCGACGGCACCGCTCTCTACGAGCACCTGGATCCCAGACTCGGGGCTCATCCCGATTGGGGCACCTACATCTTCAACTACGGCCGCAACGAGGTGCGGAACTTCCTGCTGGCCAACGCGCTCTACTGGCTCTCGGAGTTCCACGCCGATGGGCTGCGCGTGGACGCGGTCGCCTCGATGATCTACCTCGACTACAGCCGCCAGCAGGGCGAGTGGCTGCCCAATCGTTTCGGCGGGCGAGAAAACCTGGACGCGGTGAGCTTTCTCAAGCACATGAACGAGCTGGCCTACGCCCGGCACCCGGGCGCCTTGATGATCGCGGAGGAGTCCACCGCCTGGCCCGGGGTGAGTCGGCCGACCGACGTCGGCGGTCTGGGCTTCGGGTTCAAGTGGAACATGGGCTGGATGCACGACACGCTGACGTACTTCCAGAAGGATCCGGTCCATCGCCGTTTCCACCATCACACGCTGACGTTCTCTCTCATGTACGCATTCAGCGAAAACTTCATCCTGCCGCTCTCGCACGACGAAGTCGTGCACGGGAAGCGGTCGCTGCTCGACAAGATGCCGGGCGACCGGTGGCAGAAGTTCGCGAACCTGCGCTCGCTCTACGCGTACATGTGGGCGCATCCCGGCAAGAAGCTTCTTTTCATGGGCGGCGAGCTCGCGGAGTGGGAGGAGTGGAATCACGACGGCTCGCTGCACTGGAACCTGCTCGAGTACGCAGAGCATCAGGGCGTGCAGTCGCTCGTCCGCGATCTCAACCTGACGTACCGTGCGGAGCCCGCGCTGTGGGAGGTCGATGACGACCCGTCCGGCTTCCGTTGGCTCGAAGCGAACGATGCCGCCAACAACGTCGTCGCGTTCGCGCGGCTCGACGCGAAAGGCACGCAGGCGGTGGTCTGCGTGCTCAACCTCTCGCCGGTGCCGCGCTACGCGTATCGCGTCGGCATGCCCGAGGCCGGCCGCTGGCGCGAGGTACTGAACACGGACTCGGCGTACTACGGCGGCTCCGGCGTCGGCAATCTCGGCGGCGTCGACGCCGAAGCCACACCGTGGCACGACCAGCCGTACTCCGCGCTTCTGACGCTGCCGCCGCTCGGTACGGTCTGGCTCGTCCCCGAGTAACTATCCTCGCGCGGTGACGTTCACCACACGCCCAGAGCTGCGCGGCACCTTCGGCATGGTCGCCTCGACGCACTGGCTCGCCTCCGCTGTGGGGATGGCGGTGCTCGAGCAGGGCGGCAACGCCTTCGACGCGGCTGTCGCGGCCGGGTTCACGCTCCAGGTCGTCGAGCCGCACCTGAACGGCCCCGGCGGCGATCTGCCCGCGCTCCTCTGGCCGGCGGGCGGCGAGCCCGTCGTCCTCTGCGCGCAGGGGCCGGCGCCGCGCGCGGCGACGATCGAGCGCTACCGCGACGAGCTCGGGCTTGCGCTCGTGCCCGGAACCGGCCCGCTGGCCGCAGTCGTGCCCGGCGCGTTCGGCGGCTGGGTGACGATGCTCCGCGACTACGGGACGCTCCCGCTGCACGAGGTGCTGCGTTTCGCAATCGGCTACGCGCGGGACGGCTATCCGGTGCTGCCGCAGATCGGCGACGCGATCCGGAACGTCGAGCAGCTCTTCCGCGACGAGTGGACGACGTCGGCCGATGTCTACCTGCCGATCCCGGCGGCGGGTTCGCTGCACCGCAATCCGCAGCTCGCCGCGACGTATACCCGGATCCTCGACGAGTCGAAGAGCGATCCCGGCGTGGCGCTCGACTGCTGGTACCGCGGCTTCGTCGCCGACGCGTTCCTCGCGTTTCAGGAGCGCGAGTTCATGGACAGCTCGGGCGAGCGGCATGCGGGCCTGCTCGCCGAGGCCGACCTGCGCGACTGGCAGCCGACGATCGAGCGGCCGCTCGAGGTCGACTATGCGGGCCTGAGGGTGCTGAAGGCAGGCCCGTGGAGCCAGGCACCGGTGTTCCTGCAACAGCTGCGGTTGCTTGAAGGCTTCGACCTCGCGTCACTCGGCCTCGCAAGCGCGGAGTACGTGCACGTCGTGACGGAATGCGCGAAGCTCGCGTTCGCCGATCGCGAAGCGTGGTACGGCGATCCGGAGTTCTACGACGTGCCGATGGACGCTCTGCTCTCGCGTGCGTACGCAGACGAGCGGCGCGCTCTTGTCGGCGACGAAGCCGCGTCCGAGCTACGTCCGGGCTCGCCGGACGGACGCGAGCCGCGGCTCGCGGCACCGGTCGGCGCGGCACCGGTCGCACAAGGGGTCGGCGAGCCGACGCGTAGTACCGAAATGAGGGGGGACACCGTGCACCTCGACGTCGTCGACCGCTGGGGCAACATGGTCGCCGCGACACCGAGCGGGGGCTGGCTCTGGGGCGCGCCGGTGATTCCCGAGCTCGGCTTCTGCCTCGGCACGCGCGCGCAGATGTTCTGGCTCGAGGAAGGTCTGCCGAACTCGCTCGAGCCGGGCAAGCGTCCGCGCACGACGCTTTCGCCGACGCTCGTCGCGCGCGGCGGCGATCCGTATCTCGCGCTCGGCACGCCGGGCGGCGACCAGCAGGATCAGTGGACGCTCAACACGTTCCTCGCGCACGTGCACTTCGGGTTGGATCTCCAGGCGGCGATCGACGCGCCGGGCCACCACACCGAGGCGTTTCCGAGCTCGTTCTATCCGCGCGCGACACGCGAGCGGCATGTCAGCGTCGAAGAGCGCGCCGGAGCGGAGACGGCCGACGGGCTGCGCGCGCGGGGGCACGAGGTCGAGGTCTCGCCGCCGTGGTCGCTCGGCCGCGTCAGCGCCGTCGGCCGTGACGAGGACGGCCAGTTGAAGGCCGGCGCGAATCCGCGCGGAATGCAGGGTTACGCAGTCGGCCGCTAGGCCACCCCGCTGATGGACGTCTGGCCCGGTCACCCGTTTCCACTTGGTCCGACGTGGGACGGCGACGGCACGAACTTCGCGATCTTCTCGGAGAACGCAGAACGCGTCGAGCTCTGCCTGTTCGATGCGGATGACCGCGAGACGCGCATCGCTCTCGAGCAGCGGACCGCGTTCAACTGGCACTGCTACATCCCGGGCATCGGGCCGGGGCAGCGGTACGGCTATCGCGTCTACGGCTCGTACGATCCGGCGGCCGGGCGGCGCTTCAACCCGCAGAAGCTTCTGATCGATCCGTACGCGAAGTCGATCGAAGGCCCGGTCGACTGGGACGCCGCAAACACGCTCCCGTACCTGCCGAGCGGCGGGGCCGACGCCGACCTGCACGTCGACGACACCGACAGCGCGGCTGCGATCCCGAAGTCGGTCGTGATCGATCCGAGCTTCGACTGGGAGGACGACCGTCCGCCGAACCATCCGTGGCCGGAGCTGGTCATCTACGAGGTGCACGTGAAGGGCTTCACGATGCGGCACCCGGACGTCCGCGAGGATCTGCGCGGCACGTACGCGGGGCTCGCGTCGGAGCCGGCGCTCGAGTACTTCCAGAACCTCGGCGTCAATGCGGTCGAGCTCCTGCCGGTGCATCACATCGCCGACGAGGGCTTTCTCCACGACCGCGGGCTCACGAACTACTGGGGCTACTCGTCGATCGGCTATCTCGCGCCGCACTCGCTCTACGCGGCGACCGGCCGGCACGGCGAGCAGGTGCGCGAGTTCAAGGGAATGGTCAAGGCGCTGCACAAGGCGGGCATCGAGGTGATCCTCGACGTCGTCTACAACCACACTGCCGAGGGGAACCACCTCGGGC
>JBGPLW010000225.1:0-4862 GCA_041486645.1 Gaiellaceae bacterium
GAGATTCTCCGCATCGACGGCAAGGACCGCGGCCACCCGGAGTGGTGGGAGGGGATGCGCGTCCTTCGCTGTTCTACGTCACGCGGCTGAGCGCCGCGATCTCGCGCTGCTGCGCGAGCCGCGACAACGCCTGAGTCTCGATCTGCCGCACGCGCTCGCGCGTGATGCCCATGCGCCGCCCGATCTCGTCGAGTGACTTCGGCTCCTGCTCGGTATCGAGCCCGTACCGCATGCGGATCACGTCCTGCTCGCGCACCGGCAGCGTGAGGATCGCCCGGTGCAGCGCGTCGTCACCGAGCGCGAGGACGACTTCTTCCTCGACGTTCGCCGGGTCCTGCGCGACAAGATCGCCGAATGCCGTGTCGCTGCCCTCGCCGACGGTCTTGTCGAGGCTTGCGACCGTGCGCGCCGCGGAGCGCACCTCCTTCACGTGCTTGACGTTCAGCTTCGACTTCTCTGCGATCTCCTCGTCGGTCGGCGCGCGCTCGAGCGTCGCGATGAGATCGCGCTCCGCGCGCGCGATCTTCTGCTCACGCTCGACGATGTGGACGGGGATGCGGATCGTGCGCGACTTGTTCGCGACCCCTCGCTGCACTGCCTGGCGAATCCACCACGTCGCGTAGGTCGAGAACTTGAACCCGCGCCGCCAGTCGAACTTCTCGACCGCGCGGATCAGGCCGATGATCCCTTCCTGGATCAGGTCGATCAGCGGCAGACCGTGTCCCTGGTACTTCTTCGCGATCGAGACGACGAGCCGCAGGTTCGAGTTGACCATCCGGTCCTTCGCCTTCTTGTCGCCGCGCTCGATGAGCTTCGCGAGCTCGACCTCCTCCGCCGCGGTCAAGAGCGGATACCGGCCGGCCTCGTTCAGGAAGAGCTGGAGCGAGTCCGTCGTCATGGCGGCGACCTCGCTGTTCACGTACGTCGCCTCGTCGACCTCGGGGAGGCCGCAGTCGTCGGTGAGCTCGATGCCGCGCTCTTCGATCTGCTCGTAGAGGCCGGTCAGCTCGTCGTCGTCGAGCTCGAGATCCTGCACGAGGGTCGTGAACGCGGACATGTTGATGCAGCCCATCTCCTCGGCGTGCTCCATCAGTCTGCGCAGGGTGATCTCGCTGTTCATCAGGTCGTATATTCCTCGACGAAGGGTCGGCTAACCGCGGTTCCAGTAAGGAAACGGTGAAACCGCTCGAACGGTTCTCCTCGGAGCAAGCCGGGTACACTCCCGCGATGCACCACGGCATTTGGGAGCTCGTGTTCCTGATGGTGATCTTGAAGATTCCGGTTGTCTATCTCGGCGGCGTCGTCTACTACGCCATCAAGGCCCAGCCGCGGCCCGGCGAGGGCGCCGGCGTGACCGCCCGCATCGGCCCTGAGGCGGATTCCGGCTCCGGCCGAGGGCGTCTGCGCCCGCGCCGCTTCGTTCCGCGCCCGCACGGCAGGCCCATCCGCACGTACCCGCGGCTGCCTCGCACGGCGCACGCACGGGCCGAGGGTGAGCGCCGGTGAGCGCGCTCGAGCGGGAGGGCCGGCCGTCCGAGACCGTCGCGGGCTTCCTCGCGGCGCTCGCGATCTTCATCGGCCTCATCGGGGTCGCCTGGCACCCGCTCCGGCTGATCTCTCCCGCGATCATCGTCTCGCTTGTCGCCGCGGCGATGGGCGGACGGCACCAGCGGCTCGCGTTCACAGCCGTGATGACCGTCGCCGCCTGCTTCTTCCTCGGGATGATGATCGCGGTCATCACCTCGCGGCCTCTCTGGTAACCCGGAGGCCGCTGCTACAACACGGTGTGGAATGACCGGGCCTGAGGTCGACGGACTCAACACGGGCTACGCGGCGCTGCTCCTCGAGCAGTACCTCGACAATCCGAACGCGGTGCCGAGCGAGTGGCGGGCGCTCTTCGAGAGCGCGCCGGAAGCAGTGCTCGAGATGCAGCCCGGGCTCGCCCGGCTGGTCGAGCTCTTCCAGAGCGAAGCCGGCAACGGCCATCCGCCGGTCGTGGCGGAGCCGGCAGCCCCGAGCATCCCGGCTCCGATGGCGAAGCCGGCTGAGGCCGACGAGGAGCTGATCGGCGGAATCGCAGCAGCCATGTCCCTCGTGAAGGCGTTCCGGACGCACGGCCATCTCGCGGCGCGCATCGACCCGCTCGGCTCGGAGCCGCCGGGCGACCCGGCGCTCGAGCCGGAGCGGCTCGTCCCGAAGCTGACGCCCGAGTTGATGGCGCGCATCCCGGCGCGGCTCTTGCGCCTGTCGGTCGACGCGGAGACGCTTGCCGACGCGTACCCGCGGCTGCAGGAGATCTATTGCGGGCCGATCGCCTACGAGATCGAGCACATCTCCGATCACGAGGAGCGCATGTGGCTGCGGCAGGCGATCGAGTCGGGCCGCTACCGCCAGAGCCTCGGCGCAGAGCAGAAGCTCGCGCTTCTCGCGCGCCTGAGCCAGGTCGAGGGCATGGAGCTCTACCTGCGCCGCGCCTTCCTCGGCCAGAAGCAGTTCTCGATCGAAGGGCTCGACGTGATGGTGCCGATGCTCGACGAGGCGATCGAGATCGCATCGGACGAGGGCGCGCACGAGGTTGTGATCGGCATGGCGCACCGCGGCCGCCTCAACGTGCTCGCGCACGTCGTCGGGCGCCCGTACGAGGTGATCCTCCGTGAGTTCGAAGGTGAGCGGACGATCGAAGCCGTCGTCGTCAGCGAAGAGGGCGGCAGCGGCGACGTGAAGTACCACCTCGGTGCGGAAGGAACGAGAACGACGCGTACCGGCGAGATCACGGTGACGCTCGCGTCGAACCCGAGTCATCTCGAGGCGGTCGACCCGGTCGTCGAGGGTCGCGCGCGCGCCGAGCAGACCGACCGCTCGACGCGCGAGGGCTACCACGACCCGGTGGTCGCGCTGCCCGTCCTGATCCACGGCGACGCGTCGTTCGCGGGGCAGGGCGAGGTGGCAGAGACGCTCAACCTCGGCGGCCTCGCGGGCTACTCGACCGGCGGCACGCTGCACCTGATCGCGAACAATCAGGTCGGGTTCACGACCGACCCCGACGACGGGCGCTCGACGCGGTACTCGAGCGACCTCGCCAAGGGCTTCGACATCCCGATCATCCACGTGAACGCCGACGATCCCGAGGCGGCGATCTCCGCGATCTGGCTCGCGATGGCGTATCGCCGCCGCTTCGGTCACGACGTCGTCGTCGATCTCGTCGGCTACCGGCGCCACGGGCACAACGAACAGGACGAGGCCGCCTACACGCAGCCGCTCCACGCAGCCGCGATCGCCGCGCACCCGACCGTCCGCGAGCTGTACGCCGGCTCGCTCGTCGAGGCCGGCGCGCTGACGAAGGAGGCGGCGGGCGAGCTCGAGGCGGGCGTGCTGACGCAGATCAAGGCGGCGCACGAGGCGCTGAAGGAGACGTTCGGCTCGGCGCCGGCGCCCACGCCCGACGGCCGCATCCCTGCGGGCGCCACCGGCGACGTCGTCACGGCGGTCGCCGCGGACAAGCTGCGCGAGCTGAACGAGCAGCTTCTGCGCACGCCCGACTGGTTCACGCCGCATCCGAAGCTGATGAAGCAGCTCGAACGGCGCCGCGAGACGGTCGAGCACGGCGGCATCGACTGGGGGCAGGCCGAAGCCCTCGCGTTCGCGTCGTTGCTCGTCGACGGCATCCCCGTCCGCCTCACCGGCCAGGACACCGAGCGCGGCACGTTCTCCCACCGCCATGCCGTGCTGCACGACGTGAACACGGGCGCGACCTTCACGCCGATGCAGCACCTCGACGAGGCGACGGCATCGTTCGAGATCCACAACTCGCCGCTCTCCGAGTATGCGTGTCTCGGCTTCGAGTACGGCTACTCCGCCGCAGCTCCTGAGGCGCTCGTCTTGTGGGAAGCGCAGTTCGGCGACTTCATGAACGGCGCCCAGATCATCATCGACCAGTTCATCTCGGCGGGTCTCTCGAAGTGGGGAGAGAGCACGCGACTGACGCTGCTGCTGCCGCACGGCTACGAGGGCAACGGCCCCGAGCACTCGAGCGCGCGGCTCGAGCGCTTCCTCCAGCTCGCGGCGCAGGAGAACATCCGCATCGCCAACTGCACGACGTCCGCGCAGTACTTCCATCTCGTGCGCCGGCAGGCACTCGACGCCAGCGCGCGCCCGCTCGTCATCATGACGCCGAAGGGCCTGCTGCGTCTCAAGCAGGCGGGCTCGACGCTCGACGACCTCGCGTCGGGGGAGTTCCAGCCGCTCATCGATGACGCCGGCGCGAATCGCGACTCGGTGACGCGGCTCGTCCTCTGCCAGGGCAAGGTCTACTACGACATCGTGGGGCACGAGGATCGCGCGCGCGCGGAGACCGTGGCGGTTGCGCGGCTCGAGCAGCTCTACCCGTTCCCGGTCGACCAGGCCGCGTCGCTCGTGCGCGGCTACCCGAACCTGCGCGAGGTCGTGTGGGTGCAGGAAGAGCCGCAGAACATGGGCGCGTGGCGGGCGATTCGGCACCGGCTCGAGGAGGCGAAGCCCGACGGCGTCGTGCTTCTCTACGTCGGCCGGCCGTGGCGCGCGAGCCCGAGCGAGGGCTATCCGACAGCGCACCTGCGCGAGCAGGACCGGATCGTGCGCGCCGCGCTAGGTACGGCGCCGGCGTAGCTCGTAAGCGGTCGTGCGGGGCCGAGCGGTCGGTGAGGCTTTGATCGGAGGCGCCGAATGAATCGGCGCCTCCTCCTCTGGTCGGCGTCGCAAGCGAGCGCCTTAGGTACGGCGCCGGCGTAGCTCGACAAGCTTCGCCGCCGCCTTCGGGCCGTGCGTCCGGATGGCGTGCAGGAGCTGTTTCCGCTGCTTCGGGCTGAGGCGGCTCCAGACGTTCC
>JBGPLW010000226.1:0-4856 GCA_041486645.1 Gaiellaceae bacterium
CCAGTTCCTCATGTTCCTCATCCCCTCTCTTGCGAGGGGAGTGAGACTAGACCCGCGGCCGCCGGAGCTCAAGCGAAAGCGGCGGCGAGCAGCTCGTCCCAGGTGACGAGCTTCACGCGCGGGCGGCCGAGCTTCTCGCCGGCGGTCCGCTCGCGCTCGTCGATCGATGTCCAGCCGGCGTAGACCACCGGGCGCACGCCGCGCTCCGCGAGCAGGCGGTCGAGCTCCTCGGCGGGCCGATCCTTCCGCGGTGCACCGCGTAGGTCGGCCAGCAGCAGCTCGACAGTCTGCGCCGCGTCCTTCTTGTTCGTGCCGATCACGCCGCTCGGGCCCCGCTTGATCCATCCGGCCACATAGACACCCGGCCCAACGCGGCCGTTCTCGTTCGCGATCGTCCCGCGCCCCTCGTCGAACGGGAGGCCGGGCAGCGGAACACCGCGGTAGCCGACGCTGCGGAAGACGATCCCGCACGCGAGCGTCTCGGTCTCGCCCGTCGGCACGGCGCGCAGCGCGCCGCTCGCATCCGGCTCGAGGCGGTTGTGCACGAGCTCGATCGCCTCGACATGCGCGTCGCCGAGGAGCGCGACCGGCGAGAGCAGGAACCGCAGCACGAGCCGCTTCGGCTTGCCCTCCGGCTTGCGCGCGGCGTACTCGCGCAGCACCGCAAGGTTGCGCTCGGAGTTCGTGTCGGTCGGCTCCGCCCCCTCGAGGTCGGCCGGATCGACGATCACGTCGGCGCCGGCGAGCTCGCCGAGCTCGATCAGCTCGGGCGTCGTGAACGCGGCCTGCGCGGGGCCGCGGCGACCGACCATCACTATCTCGCGGACGCCCGCGCTGTTGAACGCCTCGATCGCCGCGTCCGTCGTGTCGGTGGGCGCGAGCTCCTCCGGCGTCAGCGCGAGCATGCGCGCGACGTCGACCGCGACGTTGCCGTTCCCGATCACGACCGCCCGCTCGCCCGACAGGTCGAACGACAGCCCCTGGAAGTCGGGGTGGCCGTTGTACCAGGCGACGAACTCGGTCGCGGCCCACGAGCCGGGCAGGTCTTCGCCCGGGATCCCCATGCGCCGGTCACTCTGCGCGCCGACCGCGTACACGACGGCGTCGTAGTGCTCGAGCAGCTCGTCGTGCTGCACGTCTCGTCCGACCTCGACGTTGCCGAGGAAGCGGAAGCCCGGCTGTAGCGCGGTCTTCTCGAAGGCGCGCGAGACCGACTTGATCTTCGGATGATCCGGCGCGACGCCGAGCCGCACGAGCCCCCAAGGCGTCGGCAACCGCTCGATCAGGTCGACCTCGACCGGAACGTCCGCACCGAGCAGCGACGCGGCCGCATAGAAGCCGGCCGGGCCGGAGCCGACAACTGCGACACGCAGCGCGCCCATCGGCGCGGATGCTACGCGGGAGCCGTGCGCGGAGCGTCGAGCTTCGTCCACGCTCGATGCGCGAGCAGCGCAACGGCCGCGTAGATCGCGAGCGCGTTCACGGCGTGCAGGAACCCGAGCGCCGCGACCGAGTTGCCGAGCCACGCGAGCAGCATCTGGACGATGCCGAGCGCGAAGATCCCGCCCGTCCAATGCAACCACGGCTTCCCGAGCCGGCCCGCCCCGGCGACGATCACGAGCAGCAGCATGACGGCGACGATGATCGAGCCGAGCGCGGCGTGCGCGCTGAACCCGTGGTCGACGGCGTGCTTCGAGACGGAGCCTTTGTCGTCGGCCTTATCGACGGCGTTGAACGCGCCGTAGCCGGCGAATGCGACCTGCGCGACGACCGTGAGGAAAAGCAGCGATGTCAGGTACTTGAAGACGTTTCTCATGCGGCGACCCTACAACGCCGATATGTCGGCATATGCGCCTCGCAGCCGTCGCCTGCCTCGCCCTCGCACTCGCCGGCCCCGCCGCTGCGGCCGGCCCGCGCTTCGGCGTCTTCGACCTCGACGCCGGCCTCGCGAAGGCCTCGCACAACACCTTCGGCGACGTGCACGTCACGCGGAGCGCAGCCGTCCTCGCCCGCGAGGCGCACGGCGCCACCCTCGTCCGCTGTGCCGCCGACTGCCGCCTCGGGAACGGCTGGCTCGCTTTCGCGAAGCCCCCGAAGCTCGCGGCCGCCGATCTCACCGGCGCGAAGGCCCATCTCGGCCGCCGCGGCTGGAGCGTCTCGCTCACCCTCACCGGCCACGGCCGGCTGGCCTGGCAGCGGACGAGCCGCGCAGCGGCGGCGCAAGCAAAGCGGACGGGCCTGCCCATCGTCTTTGCCGTCGTCGTCGCAGGCGCGATCGTCGCGCTGCCCTACTCGAGCGACGTCCGGCAGTCGGCCGGCACCCTCGAACTGCCCGGCTTCACGAAGACGGGTGCGGAAAAAACCGCCCGCTTGCTGGGCTTTTAACCCCGACTCCGAGGCATTTGCCCACCGAGGACATGCCCCGGTGTCAGACACCATTACAAAGGCATCCGCACCTGAACCAGCGCAGAGACTGCTCTCGCCCTCATAGCCGGACGGCCGCCACCTTCGGTGCATCGGCCCGCAGAGGACATGCCCTGGTGTCAGACACCATTACAAAGGCATCGGCACGCCCAAGACGACACCCGGGACGCGTTCGCTGAGAGAAGCGGCGGCGCTACGCGCTGCAGCCGGAGCCGCAGCCGCCGACTTCGGCCGGCTCGGCGCCGTCTTCGACCTGGAACGAGTGGCCGCAACCGCAGGACGAGACGGCGTTCGGGTTGTCGATCTTGAACCCGGACTCCTGAATCGTCTCGAGGTAGTCGACGATCGCGCCGGAGAGGTACGGGGCGCTGAACGGGTCGACGACGACCTTCACGCCCTCGCACTCGAGCTCGACGTCGCCCTCCTGGGCGCCACGGTCGAAGCCGAGGCCGTACTGGAAGCCCGAGCAGCCGCCGCCCTCGATGGCGACCCGGAGCACCGAGACGTCGGGCTCCTCGGCCATCAGCGCCGTGATCTTCACGGCCGCCGCCGGGGTGAGCGAGACGAGCTCCTGGGTGCGCTCCTGGACTTCCATCGTGACCCCATCGTACCAATCGCGGTGGTGGTCACCTATCCCCCGAAAGGCCCGACTTTGTAACACCCGATGCACAGATATTTCCGGGAGTTCGGGTACCGCTTGTTGCCGGGTCCCGATCCGATAACGTCAGCCCCCTCGGATGCTGCGCGACTGGCTTCCCTTCCTCATCTACGGGTTCATGGCACTGGCGATTCCGGGCTCGATGATCGCCATGTCGTTCGTTTTCGCACAGCGTCCTACGCGCCGCACCCGCGCCCGGGTCATCCCCTTCGAGTCGGGCGTTTCGGCGGGCCAGATGAAGCCCCAGCGCTTCACCGTCTCCTTCTACTTGACGGCGATGCTCTTCATCGTCTTCGACATCGAGATCGTGTTCTTGTACCCGCTCGCGGTGCAGCTGCACGCGCTCGGGTGGTTCGGGTTCGTCGAGTTCGCGTTCTTCATCCTCATCCTGCTCGTCGCCTACGTCTACATCTGGCGCAAGGGCGCGCTCGAGTGGGTCAACTAGTGGCCGACTCGCCGAAGCGGCTGCGCGACCACGGGCTCCAGACGGAGCGCCTCCTCTGGCCGACGAAGGGGCCATCGCACTTCGAGGAGGAGATGGGCGCCGAGGAGATCGAGCAGGCGCTCGGCTTGACGACCCTCGAGAAGGCTGTGAGGTGGGCGCAGACGCGATCGATGTGGCCCGACACGTTCGGGCTCGCGTGCTGCGCGATCGAGATGATGTCGATCGTCTCGAGCCGCTACGACATTGCGCGCTTCGGAATGGAGGCGTTTCGCTCGTCGCCGCGCCAGGCAGACCTGCTGATCGTGTCGGGCCGCGTCTCGCACAAGATGGCCGCGCCGATCCGCCAGATCTACGACCAGATGCTCGAGCCGAAGTGGGTGATCGCGATGGGCGCCTGCGCAAGCTCCGGCGGCATGTTCAACAACTACACGATCCTCCAGGGCGTCGACCGCATCATTCCCGTCGACATCTACGTGCCGTTCTGCCCACCGCGGCCGGAGGCGCTGATGGAGGGAATCATCCGCCTCCACGAAGCGCACCGCGCCGGCATCCCACCCGCGTACGAGCGCCGCGAGGTTGCCACGTGAGCTACGCGGAGCTGCCGGGCTTCGTCGAAGAGAAGGACGCGTTCGGCGAGACGACCGTCACGATCGAGCCGGCGCGCATCCGCGACGCGTGCGCGCACGCGCGCGACGAGCTCGGCTTCCAGATGCTCGTCGACCTCGTCGCGACCGACTACCTGAACTGGGGCGGCCGCGGCGTCTCCGGCTACATCGCGACGCCGTCCGGCCGCGACCTCAACTATCCGTCGACGCAGGGCTTCCAGCAGCTGCCGCAGCTGAAGCCGAAGCGCTTCTCCGTCGCGTACCACCTGCTCGCTCTGCGGCAGCCGCCGGTGCGGGTGCGTCTGAAGTGCTGGCTCGACGACGGCGAGGGCATCCCGAGCGTGGTCTCCGTGTGGCCGACGGCCGACTGGCACGAGCGCGAGCAGTTCGACCTGATGGGCGTGCGGTTCGATGGTCACCCGAACCTGAAGCGGCTGATCATGGACGACGACTGGGAAGGGCACCCGCTGCGCAAGGACTATCCGCTCGGCGGCGAGCCCGTCCGATTCTCGGACGCGGAATGACGATCGCGCCCGAGAGGCAGACGCGCGCCTGGCCGATCGTGAACGCCGCGCAGTACGAGGGCTCGCGGATCCCGTCGCCGGTCCCGACGCGGCGCGTCGTTCCGGATGCGCTCCAGTCGAGCGACGACGTGATGCACATCAACTTCGGCCCGAACCATCCGTCGACGCACGGCGTGCTGCGCTTGATCATCGATCTGCAC
>JBGPLW010000227.1:0-4852 GCA_041486645.1 Gaiellaceae bacterium
CCGCTTCGCGAGATCGGCCGAGCCGACGACGTCGGCGCCCGCCTCCTCCGCCTCGCGGGCCTTGTCGCCCTCGGCGAAGACGGCGACGCGCGTCTCGCGGCCGGTGCCGTGTGGCAGCATCAGCGTGCCGCGCAGCTGCTCGTCCGCGTGGCGGACGTTCAGGCCGAGACGGAAATGCACCTCGACGGTCTCGTCGAACTTGACGCCCGGGAAGTCCTTCAGCATCCGCACCGCCTGGACCGGGGAGTACGTCGACTCGCGGTCGATCCGGCCGAAGGACTCCACGTAGCGCTTGCCGTGCTGTGCCATTTAGAGATCCACCTCCACGCCCATGCTCCGTGCGGTGCCGGCGATGATCAGCGCCGCGTGGTCGATGTCCCGTGCGTTCAGATCCGGCAGCTTCGTCTCCGCGATCTGGCGCACCTGGGCGCGCGAGAGCCGCCCGACCTTCAGCCGGTTCGGCTCCGCCGAGCCCTTGTCGAGCCGCAGCGCCTCCTTGATCAGGACGGCTGCAGGCGGAGTCTTCGTGATGAACGTGAACGAGCGATCTTCGAAGACCGTGATCTCGACCGGAGTGATCCGGCCGTTCTGATCCGCGGTCTGCGCGTTGAACGCCTTGCAGAACTCCATGATGTTGACCCCGTGCTGGCCGAGCGCAGGGCCGACCGGCGGCGCAGGGTTCGCCTGCCCGCCCGGGATCTGGAGCTTGATGAGTGTCAGTACTTTCTTCGCCATTGCAGGTTCCTTTATTGACCTAACCGGCAACGTTCGCCAGGCGCCTGGCCCGCGAGAACACGGCGCGCTGCCGCGTCCTCGGGCGCGGCCATAGTACGACTATGCCCGCGCCCTGCGTCCTTGCATCGCTTGGTTCTCGCGACCCAGGTACCGGGCAACGTTACCGGCCAGATCATTAATCGAGCTTCTTCACGTTGTCGAATCCGACCTCGACCGGCACCTGCCGCTCGAAGATGTTCACCATGACCTGGAGCTTCTGGCCGTCGGCGTTCACGTCGGTGATCTCGCCGTCGAAGTCCGCGAGCGGGCCCGAGGTGATCTTCACCGACTCGCCGAGCGTGAACTCGACCTGCGCGCGCGTCGGCGCCTGGCCGCCCGTCCCCGTGTGGAGGATGCGGTCGACCTCGGGCTGCGACAGCGGCACCGGCTTCGCCCCGGCGCCGACGAACCCGGTCACGCCGGGCGTGTTCTTCACGACCGTCCAGGCGTCGTCGTTCAAATCCATGTTCACGAGCACGTAGCCCGGGAGCACGCGCTTCTCGGCCTGCACCTTCTGGCCGTCCTTCGTCTCGATGACCTGCTCGGTCGGGACGACGACGCGGCGGAAACGCGGGCGCTGATTCATGGACTCGATCCGATGCTCGAGATTGGCTTTCACCTTGTTCTCGTGCCCGGAGTAGGTGTTGATCACATACCAGCGAAACATTCGATCCTCTCTACAGCAGCACGTGCTGCACGACGTACTTCCACAGATCGTCGTTCAGCCAGAGATAGGCGCCGACGATGATGCAGGCAATGATGACGACGGCGGTGCCGCTGACGACCGCCTTCTGATTCGGCCATTCGACCTTCTTGAGCTCGCCGATCGACTCCTGGATGAAGCGGATCGGGCCCGAGCCCGGGATGTGGCGCTCTTCCCCGGCCCCGCGAGGACGGCGCGGCTCGGAGTCGGCGTTCGCGGTCGGCCGTGCGGGCGGACGCGTCGGCGGCCCCCCCGCGAGGGCCGGCTCCTGCTGCGCGCGCCGCGCGCGCCGCTCTTGACGCGTCTGCCGTGCCATACAAAGGGTTAGCGGGTCTCCCGGTGCGGGGTGTGACGGCCGCACCAGCGGCAGTACTTCTTGAACTCGACCCTGTCGGGGGAGTTCCGCTTGGACTTCTGCGTCTGATAGTTCCGCCGCTTGCACTCCGTGCAGGCGAGCGTGATTGCGACTCTGACTCCGGTGGCCATTTTCCTTATCTACTCCCGAGGTGAACGCGTTCTAGTAGCGCCGGGTGGGCTCGAACCACCGACCTCTGCATTATGAGTGCAGCGCTCTAACCAGCTGAGCTACGGCGCCCCGCGCGCCGGGGGAGTGTAGCGGAACTTTCACAGGGTTTCCCGCGCCTGGAGGCGTTTTCCGCCTGCCGGCCGGGCCTAGGCGTGCTGGTCGAGGAACGCCAGCGTACGCCGCCAGGCGTCGTCGGACGCTTCGGCGAACTGCTCCTGCTTGCGGTCGAAGAAGCTGTGCGGCGCGCCGTCGTAGGTGACGATCTCGTGCTCGACGCCTGCGAGCTCCAGCGCCTCGTCGAACTGCGCGTTGTCCTGGGCGGTGATGTTCTGGTCGTCACCTGCCTGGAGCGCGAGGATCGGCGCCTCCATGTCTCCTGCGCGCTGCGTCGGACCGATCACGCCGTTGCGCTCGCCGGGATGGCCGTAGAAGCCGACCGCGCCCTTCAGTCCGTGCCCGGAGGCCGAGGCGAGCCACGAATGGCGCCCGCCGAAGCAGAACCCGACCGTGAAGATCGCGGTGCAGTCGAGTGCGCGCAGATGCCGCACGGCGGCGCCGACGTCCTCCTGCAGGAGGCCCGGCTTCGTCTGCTGCACGTGTTCCATGTACTCGAAGTCGTCGTCGCGCTTCGCGGCACCGGCGGTGCGGCCGAAGTAGTCGATCGCGACGGCGGCGTAGCCGCGCTCGGCAAACCGGAGCGCGAGCTCCTCGTAGAAGCGGTAGAGGCCGCGCACGTCCGGCAAGATCACGACGCCTGTCGCCACCGGCCCGTCGGGCAGGGCCCGGAACGCGGCGAACTGGTTGCCGTCGGCCGCTTCGAGCGTCAGATCGTCGTGCGAGACGGCGGCTCCCGAGATGACCGGGATCGGCGGCTCGGAGTCGAGCTCGAAGCACATCGGGCGGAGCCTACGGGAGGAGGTCGGCGGCGCGCGCCGTAGATGTCCCGGCGATGGCCGACCAGTCGCACCGCGAGGAGATGAACGCGGCGATTCGCGCGCAGCGCGAGCGGAGCGCTGTCCCGAAGACGATCGCGACCGCGCCGAAGGCGGAGCCGGCGCCTCCGGAGGAGACGCCGGATCCCGACGGGTCGCGCAGCCTCTTTCGCCGCCGCCGCGGCACGGCGTCCTAGGAGATCTGCCGGAGCGCGGCGGCGATGTCGGCCGCCTTGAACGGCCAGAGGAAGAGCGCGCGCTCCGCGCCGTTCGCGTCGACGAGATAGGCCGCTTCGGTGTGGCCGATGTCGTCCGGAGCCGGCATGACCTGAATGTTGTAGGCGCGCCAGACGCCGTTCAGCTGCGGTGCGGAGCCTGCGGCCCAGCGCCATTGCGGCAGCCACTTGAAGCGGCGCGCCTCCTTCCGAAGCACCGCGAGGGAGCGCGTCTTCGGGTCGACGCTCACGGCGACGACCGCCGGCCGCTCTGCCGCGGGGAAGGCGCGAAGCGCGTCGTTCAGCACGAGGGACTCGCGCGGGCAGAACGTCGTGCAGTGCGGATCGACGAACGTCACGATCACGCGGCGGCCGCGCAGGCCCGAGATCGTCACGGGGTTTCCATGCTCGTCGGTGAGCCGGAAGTCCGGAGCCTGCTTCTCGCCCGGGGCCCACGTCGCCGCAGGCGTGCCGGTGGCGGCCGCGCCGTTCCTCGTGCCGTGCGGCCGCAACAGGAGGAGTGCCACGACGCCGGCGATGAGCAAGGCGACGGCGACGACGAGCGCAAGGCGCAAGCGCTTCAGCGAGGCGGCACCGGAGGCGACACGCTCCTCGTTCGCGGCCATGCGCCGAGGATAGCTCTGTCGAAGCGGCGAGAGGAGATTAGGCTCGCGCGCATGCGAGCACTGGGCCCGCGGGCGCCGCTCCACGCGATCGACGCGACGTCGAACGAAGCGGCCTCGTCGACCGCGACCCCGCCCGTGAACCCGGAGCTCGTGCGCGCGCCCGAGGTTCCGGGCGCGAAGAAGGTCGGCTCGAACGTCGTCGAGATCCTCGTCTTCCGCGGGCTCTCCACGCCGCTTGCCCTGCTGATCGTCGTCCTCCAGGGGCGGTTCCTCGAGCCGAGCGGCCGCGGCCGCTTCGTGCTCGCCGTCCTCACCGTCTCGATCTTCTCGCGTCTCCTCAGCCAGCTCGGCGTCGCGGTCGCGAACCACATGAGCCAGCGCCAATGGGACACGGAGCCGGAGCTGCGTCCGCTTGCGCAGCGCGCACTCGGAATCGCATTCGGGCTCGGGATCCTCGGCAGCGCGGCGATCATCGGCATCGGCGAGCTCACACCGTCGGTCGGCGCGCGCACCGCCGCGATCGCGGCGACGGCGCTCGCGCCCAACGTGATCTGGCAGACGGCGTCCGGCATCCTCCTCGGGCTCGCACGCATCCGCGCGTGGAACTACGTGCAGCTCGCATCGCCGCTGCTGACGGTGCTCGGCACCCTCCTATTCGTCGTCGCGCTCGGCGGCCAGGTGCACGCCGCACTCGCAGCCTGGACCATCGCCCACGTCCTAACCGCGATCCTCGCGCTCTATCTCATGCGCGATCTCTGGCTACCGCTGCGGATTCCGTCGCTCGTCGACGGCGTATCGCAACAACTCGTGCGGCTCGCGCTCGCGATGGGTGCACTCCAGGTGATCGCGCTGATCGGCTACCGGGCCGAGCTCTTCGTGCTCGAGGCGATCGACGGCGTCGAAGCGGTCGGTATCTACTCGATCGCGAACCAGGCGGCGGAGTCGATGTGGCTGATGGCCGCAGCGATCGCGACGGCGATCACGGCGCCGGTCGTCCACGAGAGCGAGGAGGATGCCGTCGCGCTCGTCAAGCGCTCGCTCCTGAAGAGCCTGCTCTACACCGCCGGTGCGGGCGC
>JBGPLW010000228.1:0-4845 GCA_041486645.1 Gaiellaceae bacterium
ACTCTGGGCGGCCACCGTGCGCCGACTCCTGCCTCCACTCCTGTTCCTCGCGCTGGCCTCGACGGCCGGAGCGGCGACGATCCAGGGCTCGAAGCTCGGCGAGCTGATCGTGGGCACGCAGGCAGCGGACCGGGTGCTCGCCGGCGGAGGCGGCGATCGTGTCCAGGTGGCGTTCGGTGGGATCGACAGCGTCGACTGCGGCGCCGGGGTCGACGTCGTGAGCGCGGATGCGACCGACCGCGTCGCCTCGAACTGCGAGATCGTGTCGCGCCGGCTCTCGGTCGACCCGTATGCGAACGACGACAGCCAGCACGAGACTGCGGTCGAGCCGGACAGCGCTGCGTCGGGATCGACGGTGGTTGCCGCGTTCCAGGTCGGGCGGCGCGAGAGCGGCGCGGCCGCGAACATCGGCACCGCGGTGTCGACCGACGCGGGGCGGACGTGGGAGCGGAGCTTCCTGCCCGGCACGACCGCGAACGCGACGCCTGCAGGCCCGGAGCAAGGAGCGTCCGACCCGTCGGTCGCCTTCGATGCGGTGCACGGAGTCTGGCTCGTCAGCACGCTGACGATCGAGCCCAACTTCTCTCACGTCTACGTCTCCCGCTCGACCGACGGCAAGAACTGGTCCGCGCCGATCGACGCGGTCGGCGGCGTGCTGCTCGACAAGGAGTGGATCGTCTGCGACAACGGCGCGGCGAGCCCGTTCCGCGGCCGCTGCTACGTCGAGTACACCGACGACCAGAAGAGCCAGACCGTGAGCCAGTTCTCGACCGACGGCGGGCTCACGTGGTCGGTGCCGGTTCGCTCGGGCTCGACTCTCGTCGGGACGCAGCCGGTCTTGCGGCCGGACGGCACGCTCGTCGTCGTCGCCGGCGACTACCGCGGCGAGTCGGGGCTCTCGGGCTCGATGATCGCCCTGCGCTCGACCGACGGCGGCGCGACGTTCGCGCGCATCGTCGTCTCGGACCTGCAGGCTGCGAACGCCGACCCGATGCGGGCGATCTCGCTTCCGTCGCTCGACATCGACTCCAACGGGACGATCTACGCGGTGTGGCACGACTGCCGCTTCCGCGCCTCGTGCGCACGGAACGACATGGTTCTCTCGACCTCGACGGATGGGCTCACGTGGAGCGCCCCAACACGGATTCCGCTCGCACCGGCGTCGTCGGGCGAGTCGTTCTTCATCCCCGGGCTCGCCGCGGATCCCGCGCACCCAGGGCGGCTCGGGCTCGTGTACGCCTACTTCCACGCCGGCTCGTGCCGCAACAACGTGTGCCTGCTCGGCATCGGGTTCGCGCAGTCGCGCGACGCCGGCAAGACGTGGTCGGTGCAGCAGCTCGACGCACAGCCCTTCTCCACGAGCTGGGTCTCACGCGCAGAGGGCGGCCGGATGATCGGCGACTACTTCTCGGTCTCGTTCGCCGGTGACCGCGTCGTGCCCATCTTTCCGCTCGCGACGTCGCCCGTGAAAGGCCGCTTGCGGCAGGGCATCTTCGCGGCGTCGCTACGGGCGCTCGGGTAGACGCGCCGCGAGCGCCCGTAGCGTCTCGCCGGCGCCGGCGTCGATCGTCACGGCTGCGCGCGAGTCGAACGGCGTTTCGCCGCGATTGACGATCGCGATGCTGCCGCCGGCCGCGATCGTCTCGAGCGGCAAGCCCGCGACGGGATAGACCTCGAGCGACGAGCCCACGACGAGCAGCAGCCCGGCCTGTGCCGCGAGCTGCATCGCCCGCGCGATCGCCGCCTCCGGCAGGAGCTCGCCGAACATGACGACGTCGGGCTTGAGAACGCGGCCGCAGTTCGGGCACAGCGGCACCGGCAGCTGCGCCGACACTTCCGCGAAGGGGACGACCGTGCCGCAGTCGAGGCAACTCGACGTGCGGATCGACCCGTGCACCTCGACGAGCGCGCGGGAGCCGGCGCGCTCGTGCAAGCCGTCGATGTTCTGCGTGATCACCGCACGAACCCAGCCGCGCTCCTCGAGCTCGGCGAGCGCGCGGTGGCCGTCGTTCGGCTCCGCGCTCCCGAGCATCTCGAGCCGCTTCCCGTAGAAGTCCCACACCTTCGCCGGGTCGGCGAGGAACGCGTCGATCGTCGCGTACTCGAGCGGGTCGTACTGCGCCCAGATCCCGCCGGGCGAGCGGAAGTCCGGAATGCCGGACTCGGTGCTGATGCCCGCACCGGTCAGCACGACGCACGGGCGTCGCGCCAGCATCAGTTCCGCGAGACGCTCGACGCTCATGCGGCCAATACTGCATCGGGGACACACTTAAGTGTGTCCCCGATACCGTGTTCATGATGGAGGGCTATACGTTCTCGACCGAGGTGCGCGTCCGCTTCGCGGACACGGACGCGCAGGGGATCGCGCACAACGCCTCGTACCTCGTCTGGTTCGAAGTCGCGCGCGTCGAATACCTGCGCGAGCACGCGGGCGGCTACCAGGCCCTGCGAGACCATGGGGTCGAGGCTCTCGTGCTCGAGTCGCACTGCCGCTACGTCGCGCCGGCGCGCTTCGACGACCTGCTCTCGGTGCATACGCGGTGCGTCGACGTCCGCGGCGCGCGCTTTCGCTACGAGTACGCGATCGTCCGGGACGACGGCGCGCTGATGGCGGAGGGTTACACGAGTCATGCGTGCGTCGACGCCGCGACGCTCGCACCGACGCGCGTGCCCGATTGGCTCAAGGACGCTATCGCTTCCGCGGAGCGCATGTGAACGTCTAGCCGGAGGTCGTCGTCGTGTCCGTCGTCGTCGTCCTGGCCGGCTTCTTCATCGGCTTCTTCTTCTTCTTCGACGGGCCGAGGCGCACGAGCTTCGGCTCGGCGCGGTACGACGAGGACCACGTGTCGTGATAGAGGAGCTTGCCATCAGCGGCGTACACGTCACGCGTCACGCTCGTCGACAGCGCCGGCACGCCGGGGTCGTCCACGATCTTCTCGCCCCGCTTCAGCGACGGATCGACCGTCTTCTTCACCGGCGGCTTGCCGCGGGCGACGAGCGGGCTCGTGCTGCTGACGACCTTGCGGTGCACGGGCGTCCCGTAGAGGCCCACCGTGAGCGACGACGAGCTGACGAACGTCCGCAGGAGCAGCCAGTTGCCCGTGTCGTTCACGAACTTCAGGTCGACGGTCGGGTAGTCGACGGTCGCGTCGCGTCCCTGCGGGTAGTGGCTGATGTAGAGCGCGTGATTCGTCCGCTGGGTGATCTTGAGGCCGGCGTCGAACGCGGCGTTGAACACCGTGGTCGACACCTGGCAGACGCCGCCGCCGAGCCCGGTCGTGAGCTCGCCGTTTACGATCACCGGCGCCTCGAGGAAGCCCTTGGCTGCGTTGCGCTCGCCCGTCGTCTGGTTGAATGAGAACGTCGCGCCCGGCGCGATCAGCTTTTCGTCGACGAGGTGCGCGACGAGCTGCACGTTGTGAATGCGGTTCGCGATGCCGCCGAAGACGGTCGTGTAGGTCGACACCGGCGCCGTGATGTGCATCGCGCGCGCCGCTTCCGTCGAGAGCTTGGCCTCGGATCCCTGCACCGGCAGGATTGCGACCCGAAGGCCGAGTCGCCGCTTCAGCGCCGCCTTGAGCAGGACTGAGGCTGTGCCGACGGCATCGAGGCGGACGCCCGGCTTCGCCGGTACGACACTGACGTGCGAGCCGTGGACGGCGAAGGTCGCGTCATGCGCGGGCTTCTCGACGCGGCGGCCGAGGCTGACGACCCACGCATCGGCGGCGGGGCCGCCGATCCGCAGGGCCGTCCGGCCGCCGGCGGGAAGCACCAGCAGCCGTGCGATCCGGCGCGGCTGAAGCACCCAGCGCGTCTTGCCGAGCTGGAGGCGCACCGGCGCCGACAGCGCGATGCGGGCCTGGCGTGCGGCGGCCGCGAGCGCAGCCGCGCGAACGTGCGGCTGCTGCACCCGCAGCGGGAGAGCGACGTGAGCCGACGTGCGGTCGATCGAAGCGAGCGAGCGGACGAGCGTGCGCTCGGCGGCTCGGCGATCGAGCACGCGACCGGCGCGCGCGGGCACCACGACGATGTTCATGCCGCGGCGGACGACGGCTGCGTCGCGCGGCGCGCGGTTCACCTTCCCCGCGAGCAGCCCGAGCTTGTACTCGAGCGCGCCGTTCAGTACGCGCGTCGGCGGCGTCACGTCGGCGCCGAACACCTGGACGTCGATCCGCCGGAAGCCGCGGATCGGGCCGAAGCCGTCACCCTGCCGCTGCGCGGCGTCGACCGCAGCCTTCCAGTCCGGTGAGACTCCGAGCTCGGCCGGCCGGATCGCGAAGTGCATGCGGCCGGCGACGAAGATCACCGGACGGTTCGCAAGCGCCGCGGAGCGCTTCTCGAGGAGCGCGCGGGCATCGGAGGCGTGCAGGCCCCCGACGTCGATGCCGTCGATCGTCACGCCCTGGGCGAGGGTCGTCGGCGAGCCCGCGAAGACGAGCCCGAGGACGATTGCCGTCGCGACGACCGAAATCAGCAGAAAGAGCAGGCGGCGGCGCAAGCCCCCAGAGTAGCCAGACCCTCCTAGAACACGAACAGCTCGACGCCGCCGGAGACGTTCAGCTCGATCCCGGTGATGTACGAGGCGAGGTCGGAGCAGAGGAAGGCGATCGTGTTGGCGATCTCCTGCGGCTCGCCCGGCCGCTTGAGCGCCGTCCGGGCGACGATCCGCTCGTTCATCGCGGCGTTCGCCATGTTGAAGGCCTCGGTGCCGATCACGCCCGGGACGATCGCGTTGCAGGTGATGCCATGGCGCGCGCCTTCCATCGCGAGCGTGCGGGTCAGGCCCAGGAGACCGGCCTTCGTCGTCGAGTAGCTCGCCTGGCCGAAGCCCCCGAGCGTCCCGGC
>JBGPLW010000229.1:0-4840 GCA_041486645.1 Gaiellaceae bacterium
ATGACGGAGATGAGGCGCGAGCCCTCAGGGAGCCGGAGGCTCTCGACCTTCTTGCCGGCGACGGGCGAGTCGCGGTCGATCTGCACCTCGACGATCTCGAGGTTCTCGCGGCGCAGCTCGAGCAGGTGGATCAGGTCGTGCTCGGGCACCTCGTGCTCGACGAGCGCCATGATCCCCGACGTCGCGCAGATCGTCGGCGAGATCCCCATCAGGTCGAAGTGCGCCTGGTTCCGCGGATCGTTCACGCGGGCGATCACCTTCGGCACGCCGTACTTCTCCTTCGCGAGCTGCGCGATGACCATGTTGTCCTCGTCGTCGCCGGTGAGGGCGAGCAGGATGTCGGGCGGCCGCGTGATCCCGGCGCGCTCGAGGATGTAGAGCTCGGTCGCGTCGCCGCGCTGCACCTGATGCTCGAACTCGTCCTCGAGACGCTCGAACCGGTCGCGGCGCTGCTCGATCAGCGTGACCTCGTGGCCGAGGCGCAACAGGGAGCGGGCGACGTTCGCACCGACCTTGCCGCCGCCGGCGACGACGACGTACATCAGACGGACACCTTCGCGCCGGGGATCTCGCACGCTCGCACCGCTTCGATCAGCGTGTCGATCGCAGTCTTGGTGGGGCACACGGTGCGAAGGCCGCGCGCGGCGTAGAAGTCCGCGCGCGCAGGATCGAGGATGCGCACGACGACGCAGTTGATGCCGAAGCGCTTCTGCGCGACCTGGCCGATGACGATGTTCGTGTTGTCGCCGTCGGTGGCGACCACGACCGCCTCCGCCTCTTCGATGCCCGCCTCACGCAGCAGGTCGGCGTCCATGCCGTGCCCGACGATGAACGCGCCGGGCCAGTTGTCGCCGAGGCGCGAGAGCGCGTCCTCGTTCTCGTCGACGACGGTCACGTCCCAGCCTTCGAGGTTGAGCTGGAGGGCGATCGTCGCCCCGACCCTGCCGCAGCCGATGATCAAAGCGTTCATTCAGTGCGCAGCGTAGCGCGGTCCTATCCTTCGAGCGATCCCTGCGGGAAGGCGACGATCAGCACCTCGGCGGACGACTTCCGCAGGACGTAGTCGACGGTCGGCGAGAAGAAGCGCGACTGGCGGCGCCAGCGCGGCGCGGAGCCGAGGACGATCAGGTCCGCCCCGCTCTCGGCGGCCGCCTCCACGATCGCGTCGCCGATCGCCCGGGCCCGCACGGTCCGCCCCTTCACCTCGACGCCGTTGTCGGCGCCGAGCGCGCGAGCTTCCGCGAGCGACGCAGCCGCCTTCTCCTCGGCCTCGAACATCTCGGCGTCGAGCGGCAGGTCGAGCGGCACCTTGATCACGTACAGCGCCTCGACCGTCGCGCGATCCTCCAGCGCGAGCCGCACCGCCGTCGCGACCATCTCCTCGCCGATCTCACCGAGCTTCATCGGCACGAGGATCCGCGAGAACCCCGCCTCGGGAATCACCTGCTCGTCGGCCGACACGACGTGCTGCATCAAGCCGGCGCCGCGGCCGCGCCGCACCATCACGTAGACGGCAAGCCCTGCGACGAGCCAGACGGGGCCCCCGTAGCGGGCGCCTGCATGCGTGATCATCGCGATCACGAAGATCGCGGCCGTGCACAGCGCGCCGAAGACGGACGGAAGCGGGATCGCGACACCGCGCACGCGAAGGCCGAGCGGGACTCGGAAGGGCCGTCGAAGCTCCGGCTTCGTCATGCGGAGGCGGATCACGGCGAGTTGCGCCGCAGTGAACGCGAGCAGCACGCCGAAGCTGAAGAGGCTTGCGAGGAACGTCACCGAGCGCGTGAACGACGTCCCGACGAGCAGCACGATCGCGATCGTCCCGGCCGCGACGACGGACGCGGGCGAGACGAGCGTCCGCCGGTTGAGACGGCCGAAGACCGCAGGCAGCTGCCCATGCTCGCCGAGCGAGTACGCGAGACGGCCGAAGCCGGAGATCGACGTCGTCATCGCCGCGAGCAGCACGAACGCGCCGGTCAAGCCGACGTAGACGCGTAACGCGTGGCCGAGCGCGTGCGGGAGGTGCCCCTGCAACGCGAAGACGATGCCCATCAAGGGCGCACGCAGCCAGTCCGTGCCGAGCGCGGTCGTGCCGCTGTCCGATGGATACGCGGAGAGGCCGACGAGCGCGAGCAGGACGTAGATGACGACGACGAGCGAGATCGCGCTGAAGAGGCTCCGCGGCAGGTCGCGCCCCGGCCGCCGTGCCTCTTCCGCGTAGTTCGCCACGGTCTCCAGACCGGTGTACGCGAGCATCGCGAGCGGGATCGCGAACGCGATGTCGTGCCACGATGGATGCGTGCCGAGCGAGAGGCCGCGCGTCAGCGCGCTCGGCGAGAAGAGCAGCGCGAGCCCGCCGCCGACGAGCAGGAGCTGCGTGCCCAGGTCGAGCACCGACACGCCGATGCCGAACATGTAGAGCCGCGTCCGGCGGACGAGGCGGATGCCCGCGACGACCGCAACGACGACGACCGCTGCGATGACGTCGCCCGGCTTCCGCGCGATCGAGTCGATGCCGAGCGCGAGGCCGAGGTAGTGCGGAACGAAGAGCGCCGACAACGAGATCACGATCAGGTAGTCGAGGAAGAGCACCCAGCCGGTGAGGAAGCCGGCGAGATCGTTGAACGCGAAGCGCACGAACGTCGCTGCGCCGCCCGTCTCACGGATTGCCGCCGTGCCCTCCGCGTACGAGAGCGCGACGATCAGGAAGAGGAGCCCGACGACGCCGAGCACGAGCGGTGTGAAGCCGAGGGCGTGCAGCGCGATGACGCCGAGCGCGAAGTAGAGCGACGACGCGATCTCGCCGTACGCGACGGAGGCGAGAGCCGGCGCGTCGAGAACGCGCTGGAGGTGCGGCAGCTTACGAGCCACTCTGCCGCCTCAAGAGATAGAGCCGGCCGGACCCGAGCGCGACGAAGAGCGCGCCGACCGCGAAGCCGACCGTGCCGCCGCCCTCGAGCGCGGTGCGCACGAGGATCGCAAACCCGAGCACGATCGCAACCGAGCCGAACACCAGGACGGAGCGGCGGTAGATCTGGTTCACCGCGACACCGAGATCAGCTCGTTGCGCTCGTTACCGCCCTTGACGGTCTGCTCGAGCACGGTGCCGATCCCCCGGACGTAGAACTTGTGATCGACGACGCCCGGCTCGAGCGGCGTCCACTCCTTCGTCAAGAGCGCCGACGACGAGCGCCCCCAGGGCACACGCGCGGACGCCTGCAGGGAGAGCACGGAGAAGTGATCCTCCGCCTGCCCCTTGTAGAACTCCTGCTGCGCGCCGCGGCCGATACGTGGGTGGGCGAACATGTAGATCCCAGGTCTCGCGCCGTCGCGGCCGGCTCGCCACGTCCCGCTCGTGCTCGTCACCCGGCCGTGGCGGTCCAGCTCGGCGGTGTTCTCACCGAAGTACCACACGTTGCCCTTCGGGTCCTGGCTGTACCACTCCGTCGTGCGTTCCTCGAGATAGCCGCTCACGTAGAGCTTGTCGTCGATAACGACACACGGGGCACCGTCGACGACCGCCGTTCGCCTCGTAACTGTGAGTGTCTCGTGCGACGGCTTCCCGTCCTTCACACCGCGGTACCGATAAACCGTTCCGGGACGGAGCGGGAACCAGATGTTGTCGACGTGAGCACGGAAGCCCGGCCGCGCGGCCGCTCCACCGCCGGCGGACGCCAGAACCGTGGCCGCAACGCCGATCAAGGCGAATCGTTTCACTCAGCCGCGCTCCCCGCAGCGACCATCACGCGCACCGGCGCGTGCTTCAGCACGAAGTCGACCGTGTCGCCGAAGATCGCACGCCGTCCGGCGGTGAGCCGAACGCGGCGCGGGCCGCCCATGACGATGATCTCCGCGCCGCGCCGCGTCGCTTCGTCGACGATCGCGCGGCCGGAGTTGCGCGCGCGGACGATGCGGGCGATCACGTTGACACCGTACGACTCCCCGATCGCCCGCGCCTCGTCGAGCTGCTCGTTCGCCTCGTGCACCTCCCCGGGAAGGTACGCGTCGAGCGGCAGCTCGAGCGGCACGTGGATGACCGTCATCGCCACGATCCGCGCTCCACGCTCGCGGGCGAGCCGGCAGGCGACGTCCATGGCCTCGTCCGATGGATAGCCGGGCGCGACCGGGACGAGGATGTTCCGGTACTCGAGCTGCGCGGCCATGATCACGACGGGGGCGCGAACCGTCGTGCGCAGCGGCTCGCCGAGCCTCCGGCGATAGAGCGGATAGAAGACAAACCCGACGATGAGCCAGGCGAGGCCTGCATAGCGCGTCGGCGCGTCCTGGACGACGACGACGAGCCACGCGACGCCGGTGCCGAGGCCGCCGACGATCGCGAAGATCGGCCAGTTGATCCCGCGGATCGTGATATTCGGCCGCGCGCGCCACGGCAGCTCCTCGTCGCGCTTGCGCACGCGGAGCGCGGTGACGGCAACGTGCGCGATGGTGAACGAGAGCATCGCGCCGAACGCGTACATGCGGCCGAGGAAGTCGACCTGGCCCGAGAGGAGGAAAAGCGTCGGCGCGATCCCCGCGAAGACGAGGAGCGAGAGCCACGGCGTCTTGAGCTTCGGATGCAGGCGCCGGAACACCTGCGGCAGCTGCCGGTACGTCGCCATCGAGTAGGTGATGCGCGACGCGCCGATGATCCCGGCGTTCGTCGCGATGAAGAGGATCGTCGCGGCGAGTAGGCCGACGTAGATCTTCGCCCCCGAGAGCAGGGTGCCGTGGATACCGAGGTTCTCGACGAGACCGAGCACGGGATCGTTCTTGAACCCGTGTGGCGGATTCTGGCCGAGCTGGGTGACGTACTTGCCGCCTTCCTTCACGACCGGCATCG